>NZ_VTXG01000011.1:0-134376 GCF_013114515.1 Vibrio sp. AIC-3
TGGGTACGAGTCACTGAAAGTATATTCGGAACCGCCGTATGCGACCCACGCTTGTACGGTGGTGTGAGAGGACGGAGGCTGCGAGGCCTCCTCCTACTCGATTGTCTAAAAATCCCCAATGTCGATGTGATTTTGGGCAGAGAATCCCATTTTTGTCGTCCTTCTCATGCTTGTGATAATGTTAAAGGTGAAACTGCGACCCGCTTAACATCTCATTTTTACTTACATTGATTGCATATCAAGCCTTCTGTATTTTTGCTTTATTCTTAATCGCCAATGGAAGGAAGCTGTGCCTGTTAAAGCCTTTGCAAAACAAATATCTGCGACACGCGACCATCGTCTGTTGGCTGAGTCTCTTTTTGACTATCTGGTTAAGGTACTTACTCCAAAAGGGATAGGAATATTTGCTGAACCGACGCCGGAGAGCGACGCATTACCGCTTTTTTCTTATGGCGACCTAACCTCATTGGCGAGCTACCCCTCTACATTTTGGCCGTGGGTCTCACAGTTTGATACCGCAGACGGGGTTTTGCCAATGGCTATCAACACCTGCAAGTGGGAACACATGAAAGTGCTTGGTGGGGAGTCGTTTATCATGATGCTCGACAACGCACCTGCCTCCAGAACTTATTTAATTGTTCAAAATTGCAATGCTGAGAAGGTTAATCAAACCTTTGACCAAGATCTTGATGTGTTACAGCTCGCGGCTGCCCGTTGGCAATGTATTCGTGCCGAAAAGAACGCGGCGCTAGAAATCAAACACAGAGACACACGTGAAGCTCAATACTTAGATGAGATAAAGTTACGTGAGCTGTTTGTAGAGAACATGAAGCTGGTTCATCAGGTCGCGCTTGAGCTTTCTAACCCTGAGTCACTCGATGCTTTGTATAAAGC
Source organism: Vibrio sp. AIC-3 (assembly GCF_013114515.1). Classification (NCBI taxonomy): domain Bacteria; kingdom Pseudomonadati; phylum Pseudomonadota; class Gammaproteobacteria; order Vibrionales; family Vibrionaceae; genus Vibrio; species Vibrio sp. AIC-3. The sequence goes on from NZ_VTXG01000011.1 coordinate 895, forward strand.
ATCGGTTGAGGCTGTGCGAGACAGGTTAGGGTTTGATCGTGCGATCTTCATGTTGCTTGATATGAAAAAGCGTTGTTTCAGCGGCACTTATGGCACTGACGAAGCGGGTAAAACCAACAGTGAACACCACACTCAATACGATTTGCACCAACTTGAAGCGGAATACATTGAAGCGCTGTCTGATAACCATACTAATCTAGTCATCATCGATAATGCGCCCCTGTATACAGAAGGTAAGGTGGTCGGGCAGGGGTGGAATGGCATGCTTATCTTGCGTGAAGGCGACAAACCTGTCGGCTGGATCGCCATGGATAACTACATTCATCGCTCACCGATTACTAACTATCAAAAGCAGATGCTTGAGTCTTTTGGCTCTTTGCTTTCTCAAATCTATATTCGCAAGCGCCAAGAGCAGAACATACGTATGTTGCACTCGAGTATGGTTGAGCTGTCTCGATGCGATAGCGTCAGTGAAGTCTGTAAGTCCGCGGTTAGTTTTGCGATTCAACATCTAGGTATCGATCGACTGGCTGTTTTCCTAACAGACAAAAAGTGCAGTTACATGCAAGGTACTTGGGGCACTGACATCAAAGGCGATATTGTCGATGAGTCCTATTATCGCTCTGAGCTGGTGGAACGTGACATTGTAGCCGCAGCTCGTGCTTGCCCTAATCAAGTTGCCTTTGAAGAATCAGTTCCTATCTATCACGATTTCAATATTGTGGGAGTCGGTTGGACGGCAATGACCATGCTCACCACCAATACGGGTGAGCCGATTGCGTTTATCGCTGCTGATAACCTATTAACTCGCAGTCCTTTAACCTCACAGCTTCGTGAGGTAATACGTATCTTTGCTTCGAGCCTTGCTGAGGTGCTGCAAAGAACCATGGCTCAAGAAGAACTGAAAAAGCTCAATGAAACATTGGAGCAAGAAGTCAGTAAGCGTACCCAAGAGCTAGAGTTGGCGAATGAGCAATTGGATATCATTTCTAAGCTAGATCCTCTTACGCGCCTTGGAAACCGCCGTATGCTGTCGCAGGTTCTAGAAGACTTGAACGGTGACGATCAAGGTGCCTTTGCCTTACAGAACGAAATTACATTTGGCTTGATTCTTGTCGACCTCGACCACTTTGGTTTGTACAACAGTGTCTATGGTCATACTGAAGGGGATGCGGCTCTGAGGACGGTAGGTGAGATACTGAATGCCCATGTTCACAATGATAAAGAAACCTTCTGCCGGATTGGCGGAGAGGAGTTTATGTTGTTGATGATTGGCACGAATCACTCAGAGACAAAGCAACGTGCAGAGTCGATTAGAAAATGCATTGAAGAGGCAAAAATCCTGCATTGTGAAAGTAGTACCAGCCCATATTTAACGGCATCCGTTGGCTATGCCTCGATAACTTCTGATCAGCACCAGTTTGACTTCGACCTACTGTATGGCAAGGCAGATAAAGCCTTGTATCAAGCCAAAGACTCTGGTAGAAATCGAATCGTTTCTGCCTTAAAACGTAAAAAAGTCACAGCCTCTCTTTCTTAAAATAAAGGCCGTTGATCTCAAGATGATCAACGGCCTTTGTGTTTTACTGTTCTTGATGAACAGCGTCGACTAAAGATTTTCTAGCGAACTATTATGCTTTTTACTCGCAACTCTCTTGGGCTTCTTCACCGTTTTGATTGCCAGCTCAGGGCTCCATGTTTGGGCTGGTGAACCGGCTTCACCATAAAGGCTTTGGTTTAGCTTGGTGAGTTCGGCTTCAACGGTTTGTAACGTCTCATCACTTAGATCTGTATTTTCAGATTTCCAATGCTCAAATAAGGTTCTGGTCATCACGCCATCTTTCGTTCTTAGAGCTTCAATAAGCGCTTCTGCGGTATCTGATTGACGTTCAACAGTGTGTGTTGGTTTTGTCGTTACACCGCGGCGTGACCAGAAGTAGAATGCCAATGCTGAGCTGATTAGCCACAAAGCTGCAAATAGGGCGGTGAGATAAGGCCAGATCCCTGGGCTATCCACAGTAACAACCGTCGGGCTTACTTGTTGGGCGGGCGTAGCAGTAACTGGTGGAGTGCTTGACGCTGCGCGATCACTTGCTTTTACCGCTAACTCTAGCCCCTGCGCTTTGCTTGTTTGTTCTGATTGCAAATCGGTGTTAAACCAAGCTTGAGACACATCAGGAAGCGAGATGTTTCCTGCCTCTTTCGGAATCAAGACTTGCTTGTAAACAACGACAGAATCACCTGACTGAGTTGTGCCAAATTGCGGCTTCTCTTCATAAACACGTACCGAATTAGGGTAGGTGATATTCAGTTTTGGCAGCTGGTGTTGCGTTAAGTTGCTAGCCGTCATCGTGATGGTACGAGTTAACGAATCACCCGCTTCCATTTCAATGGTTTGGTTGTCGCCTTCTAAACCATTACTATTTCCCAGTTGATTGCCTTGGCTATCTGACCATTGTTGAATCAGTTTGAAGTTTGATGTTGGTAACCACTCACCTTGGTAGCCTTTTGGTACGTCCTTCACAGTTACATCTAAGATTTCAACGGGCGTGTCGAGCTGGAACAGACGCGTTGTACTGGAGTTGTTGGTTGAGTAAACAACGGCTCCATTCAGCTTCGGTCCATTCAGCTTAAACTGTCCGGCCTTTTGTGAAGAGATACGGAAAGACTGTTGAACTACCGTCACCTCTTGTCCATTGAGAACATCTTGAAATTGCTTCGATTCACCAATAGGTTCCACATCTAAGCCCTGCGAGCTCGGTGGCGCTATTTTAGGATCTTGCAGCCTTCTTGGATCAGCTTTGATGATGAGTTTTACATCAAGCTCAGCCACTTCTTGTGGGTACAGCGAGTTCTTGCTGAGGTTAAGCTGGAACTCAGCCATGTCATGTTGAGTGGGCGCAGCTTTATTAACGGCAACATTGATGGTGATTGGCTTGGTTTTCGCCCCTTCAATATCGAAGCTAGGAATCTGGATCTTGCCTAAACGCAGTGGAGCAAGGCTGATGTTCCATTCACTTGACACCGAACGGCTGCCATTGACGATTCGCATCGATGACCCAAAGTTTGGTGTGCCGACATAGAAATCCTGTTGGAGCTCTGTTAGATCTAGAGCATTAGAAGAGACCTTTTCATCGGTTGCGACTCTAAGAAGGAAGACTTCATCTTTGGTGACACTGTTATGTGAAACACTCGCCACGGCGTTTGCAGCCAATACTGAGAAGGACGAGAAAGCTCCCAACAACAATGTTAGGAGTACGGATAAAAATGGCTTGTTTAGAAATCGCATGGTTACCACTTTTTGTTCTGGTTGTTAGGAGCACTTTTTTGTCGTGCTTGTAAAATCATTTGCGCTTTAAGCAGTTGGCTCGGGTCACGGGCGCTTTCTACTTGCTCAAGTTTTCGCATGTCAGGGTCGCTCGACAGAGGTTGATCTGAGGTTTGTGCTACAGCTTGCTGACTACTTTGCTCACCATCTTCTTTTGAAGCTTGTTGTGCGCTAGCACTTTGAGGTGTAGCGCCTTCTTGGTCACTCTGTTTCGGCTGATCACTGTTACTTTGTTGCGTGGCTTGCTTGTCGTCTTGTTTAGACTTTTCAGAGTCAGAGTGATTTTCAGGTTGGCCTTGAGATGAGTTTTGGTCTTGGCTACCGCGTAGATCTTGGTTACCGCTTTGATCTTGTGACTTGCCATTGTCAGCGGAGCTTTGTTGTTGATCCTGAGAGCTTTGCGAAGAATCATTTTGCTGACCTTGCTGACCTTGCTGACCTTGCTGACCTTGCTGACCTTGCTGACCTTGCTGACCTTGCTGACCTTGCTGACCGTTGCTTCTGAGCCTGTTCGACAATCTCTAGGTTCTTCTTCGCATAAGCATGTTCAGGGTTGCTTTCAAGAATACGTTGATACTCTTGGATCGCTTGGTCGTACTTACCTTGTTGGGCTTGAGCGTTAGCAAGGTTGTAGCGAGCATCTTCACTAGAAAGCTCTTGCAGCGTCTGCTCTGCGGCTTCGAAATCACCGGCTTTGTATTGAGCAATGCCTTTCCACTCTTGTTGGGTGAACTGTTCAGCAGCTTGTTGGAAGTCCTCGTCCTGATACAGCTGATAGCCTACTTGATCATTGGTTTTCCACGGGTTCGCAAACGCAGTATTTGGTTGGCTAAAAGAGATAACTCCAGCTAAGGCACACCAAATAACCCCTTTCCTGAATAATCCAAGTGCCGGAAGTAATAGCAAAGGCAGTAACCAGAAACCGTTGTTCACTCTGGTGTTGAGTGAGTTCTTGGTCTTGGTTACTTCCGATGTTGTTGCAACGCGGTCGAGGTAGCTCGCGATGTGTTCAACATCTGAGTTATCAAATTGAACTTCAGTGAACGTGCCACCATAGCGGCGTGTAAGCTCGCGCATGTTCTTCAAGTTGGTTCTTGCCACCACGGTTTGTCCTGAGTCGCTTTGCAGCATCGACCCCGTAGGTAACGAGATTGGCGCACCGTTTTCACTCCCTACAGCTAGAATCGACAATGTCCAATCGTTGCCAGAGAGTAGGGAGTCGATCTGCTTCTTCTCTTGGTCATCGATGTCATCAGCAATCAATACCAAATCACCTTGGTAGATCTTCGCGCGAGTCATCATATCAATCGCAAGCTTAACGGCTGATGCGGCATCACCACCTTGATAAGGCATGATATCTGGCGATAGGTTAGGCACTAGGTTTTTGATGGTGTTGATGTCTGACGTTAGCGGGCTAATGGTGTAAGCATCCCCAGCATACGCCACCATGCCTGTTAGCCCTTCCTTCCATAATGAAAGCAGATCAAGAGCCTTGTATCGCGCTTGAGTTAAGCGATTCGGCTTAATATCGGTGGCATACATTGACATCGACATGTCCATGATCACAACTCGTGCCTGCGTTTTTTCAAAGCTTGGTTGTTCGTTTTTCTCGAAGCTTGGCCCAGCTAACGCAATAACGCCGACCAGCCACCAAATACCGAAGTAAGTACTGCGATTTTTCGATGGCTTGCTTGATTCTGGCGCCAAGTAACGGGCGATGTGTGACGCGAGTAATCCTTGTTTGGACTGTGTCTTGCTCAGCCACCAAATAGCGGGCAGCACGGCAAGCGCCAAGAACCAATATGGGTAGATAAAAGTAAAGTTAGACATTGTTTCTCCTAATGGCTAACAGCATAAATGCGAAGAACATTGCCGCCGACAGTGGCCATACAAACCACTCTTGTTGCGGTCGCCAGATCTTAGTGGCGTTCGTCACGGGCTCTAACTGGTTAATGGTGTCGTAAATCGTCGCTAACTCTTTGCTGTCACGCGCTCGGAAGTACTGACCGCCGGTGCGTTTGGCAATTTCTATTAGTGTACGTTCATCCAAGTCTTGAGCAGTATTGACTTTGCGCGTCATGAAGAACTCTTTGACCATCATCTCGCCTGCACCGACACCCACGGTGTAAATCGTTGCGTCGTATTTCTTTGCAATATCCGCCGCTTCTAATGGGTCTAATACCCCGGCGGTATTACTGCCGTCGCTGAGTAGAATCATTACACGTTGGGGCGCATCGCTATCGACAAAGGTTTTGGTGGCAAGACCAATACCATCACCAATCGCTGTTTGAGTACCAATCAGCTTTAACACCGCTTGATTGAGCTGTTGTGAAAGCGTATCTCTATCTAGCGTAAGCGGGGTCTGCAAGTAGGCGTGATCAGCAAATAACACCAGTCCAACTCGGTCGCCTTTTCGTCGCTCAATAAAGTCACTCAATACGCGTTTCACCGCCGACAAGCGGTCGATGTATTCGCCATTGAACTGCATGTCTTCTTGGCTCATCGAATAGGAGAGGTCGACAACTAACATTAAATCACGATGCTTCGGCTGAAACTCCACCGGTTCGCCATACCATACAGGGCGTGCGCTCGCCGTAACCAGCAGAAGCCAGATAATCACGGACAACGCCTTTGGTAAGCGACTGCTCGGTGTTTTGGTATTGCTGTCTTCTGGCAGAAATGGAAGCCTTAGGGCATTGCTCGATTCTGACTTTGGTGAGAACAAGTAAACGAGCAACGGCAGTGGCGCGATGAAGAACATCCACCACCAAACGAACTCGATGTTTAGCAAGTCCCTGCTTAGAAACATAGTGCTTAGAAAATCACTCATAACGACCTCGCTTTGGAGGAAGTGCTTTGCGAAGCCAAGTTTCGCAATCATTAACCAATTGCTGTTGAGCCTTTTTCTGTTCGTCGTTCATTAGGGCTACATCTTGATAGAGCGCTTGTTGCCACTGGGATTGTTTTGCTACAAATAACGGCTTCGCCAATTGCGCATCTAAGAACTTCAACCAATCATCACCAGACAAACCTGCAATTTTTTCACGAGGGAAATAGCTCAGTGCTGCTTGACGAACGATGTCTTGAGCTTTGCTCGGAGACAAGCCATCTTGGGACTGTCTATTACTAAAGTAAGACAGCGCTTCTTGTTTCGCCTGTTGATTGTTTTTTCTACGTTTTAGAATGAAAAACACCAAGGCAATCAGGAAAATGGCTGTGATAATGACTGCCCACCAACCCCACGCCAAAGGCCACCAAGTCGGGGCGTCTGGCGCAATCACCGGACTTAAATCTAAGGGCTGTTTCATGACTGAGCTCCTGATATCTGGCTCATGAGTGACTGCGCACTCGACAGCGAGCTATAAGGCATCGCGAGAGATAACCCCATCTGTTGCAGCTGCTGTTTCTTAAGCGAAAAAGCATGGTTAAGCTTTTGCTTTTCTTTATTAGAAGAGAAATTAAACCATTGAGTTTTGCTGCCATCGGTGACCTGTTTAGAGCCTTTATAGGTGGTTTCACCTTGCTCTAGCGGGTCGTAGAAATGCACAAGACGTACTCTGTTGTGTCGGCGAATTTGACTGATAAGTGAGTAGTCACTTTCTTGGTAACGCACAAAGTCACTGAGCATAATAATATCGCTTCCTTTAGGGCAAAGCTGGTGAAGAGATTTCAGTCCATGCTCTAAGGTCGTGTCATTATGATTGTCGTGATTAGTCAGTGCCGTATTATTGATTTCTATGACTTTTTGCAAAATACGCAGTGGAGCATGGTTGCTTGCACTTGGCTTAATCTCAATGACCTCTTTGCCAGTATCGATCACCGCGCCAATTCGATCTTTTTGAGCCACAGTAAGCCAGCACAGTTGGCTAGCAAAGTGTGCAAGTTGAACCGATTTCAGCAACAAGGTTGAGCCGAAAATCATACTGCTTGATAGATCCAAGAATAAAATGACAGGCTGTTCTCGTTCTTCAGAGAAAAGTTTGGTATGCGCTTTGCCCGTTCTGGCTGTTACACGCCAATCAATGCTGCGAATGTCATCTCCCGCTTGATATTGACGAACTTCAGAGAAATTCATCCCGCGACCTTTACGGTTGCTCTCGTGTTGGCCGTTAAGCTGTGACCAAAGGCTCTTGGCGGGAGGCAACCAGCGAACAGACTGCGCTTTGTATTGCAGAAGTTCGTCCAGGTTTAACGTGACACCGTCACTATGGTTGGGTAGTTGATTATTCATGCGCGTATCCCTATGCGCTGCCAACCAATGAAATAAGGTGTGCGATCACTTGGTTTGCGGTGACACCTTCAGCTTGTGCGTGGTAGCTGCGCAGTAGACGGTGGCGTAACACAGGGAATGCCATCGCTTGAACGTCTTGTGGCGTGACGTAATCTCGTCCTGCAAGCCAAGCGTGAGCGCGGGCACAACGGTCTAACGCAATGGTTGCACGCGGGCTGACACCCATGTCTAACCATTGATCAAGTTGGTCACTGTATTGCTTAGGTTGGCGAGTCGCCATAACCAGTCTGATGATGTACTGCTCAATGGTGTCTGCCATGTGAATGTTGAGCACTTCTTGGCGCGCTTCAAAGATCGTTTGCTGAGATATCTGTTGTGGCTGAGCTGATTCGTTACCTTGAGCCTCACCACGGTTTAGTCGTAAGATCTCAAGCTCGCTTTCCATATCTGGGTATTCAACCTCTAGGTGAAGCAAGAATCGGTCTAACTGAGCTTCCGGTAGCGGGTAAGTCCCTTCTTGTTCAATTGGGTTCTGTGTTGCCATTACCAAGAACAACTCAGGCAGCGCATAGGTTTTTCGACCGGCAGTTACTTGTTTCTCTGCCATCGCTTCCAGCATTGCCGCTTGAACTTTCGCCGGAGCTCGGTTGATCTCATCCGCTAGAATCAGCGAGTTGAAAATCGGGCCTGATTGGAAAGTGAACTCCCCAGTCTCAGGACGGAAGATGTCGGTACCCGTCAAATCAGCAGGTAACAGATCGGGAGTGAATTGAATGCGGTGGAAGTGACCCTCAACACAATCAGCCAATGATTTTACTGCGCGAGTTTTTGCTAAGCCGGGAGGTCCTTCAACGAGGATATGACCATCCGCTAAAAGGGCGATCATCAGTTGCTTAACGAGCTCTTTTTGACCAATGATTTGAGACTCTAGATAGTTTTGAAGGACTTCGAAATTTGTTTTGTGCATTTTGGACTCTCTGGGTATCCATTTGATTTTTATTTTGAGTATTGGTCACTGATTTCGAGGAAAAAGTTCCAGTACATTTGCGTAATTTATTTTTTCAAAATTGGAAATATTTACAAGTGGTTAGCTAAAAAAATCGTTAGGTTGTGATTATTACTATATCAATTGGTTTTTATATACAAAAGCTCGGCGGTGGGGAGTGGTTTGAGTTCGGTTGGGTCTCAGGGGATGAGAACTAAAATTGACTCTCGACAATGCGGTATTTGCTTAGTTAATTCATGCTCAAGGTGAATATTTCTAATTGTTACATCATATTTGCGGTTTTTTGAGAAGAAAGTCTCTAGTTTTATTGGTTGTGGCCGATACATCACTCAGATTGTGCATTGCTTGTTGGAGTGCACTAAAAAAGTCCTGTTCAGGGTATATCAATAACGAGCGATTCTTTTTAAAGGTCCAAATATGTTTAAAACTAACTCTCTGAGTATCAAGCAAAAAGTTGTACTTGGAATTACCTTTGCGGTTCTTGCATCGACAGTGATTGTCGGCGCAATGGCACAACAACAAGCAAGAGATGTATTAAGTCATCGATTGATCGATATTGAACTTCCAGGAATGCTAGAGCGAATCAATGGTGAAATTGACCGAGAAGTCTCTCAGCTATTACTAGCGGCGGAGCAAATTGCTTCAAATGAATTTATTTCTGATGCTATCGAATCGACCGATCGCGATCCGGCACTAGAAAATAAACTGGTTAAACAGCTGAACAATGTTCGTAACCAGTATCAGTTGAACGATGCCTCAGTGGCGAACCGTCAAACGGCTTACTACTGGAACCAAAATGGTTTCCTGCGTCAGTTAAACCAACAGCAAGATGGTTGGTTCTTTGGCTTTACGCAATCTGGACAGCCGACCATGGTGAGCATGTTCCAAGAAGCCAATGGCGAAGTGAAGATGTTTGCTAACTATCAACAACCTTCTGGTTTGGCGATGTCTGGTCTATCAAAGTCGATGGATGACATGGTTAACCTGCTGAACGGCTTTAAGATTGAAAATACCGGCTTCGTATTCTTAACCGATAGCCAAGGTGATGTTCAAATTCACCGTGAGCGTTCTCGCAGTGACTCTTCACTTCAACAACTTTACGGTCCTCAAGCAAGCCAACTACTGAACAAGTCGGGTTTTAACCTGATTACCACTGAAAGCCAAGGCCAAGAGCTGTTCGTGGCGAGCTTGTATGTGTCTTCAATGGACTGGTTTGTTATTGGTGTCGTTCCGACTGGTGAAGTGTTTGCAGAGTTAGATGCGACAGCGCAGAAGATGCTGATCATGACTGCGGTTGTGGCATTAGTGTTTATCCTAATGGGCGTAGTTCTGGCGAACAGCATTACTCAACCGATCAAGCTTTTGGCTAAGCGTTTCGGCGACTTAGGTGAAGGCGACGGTGACCTTGCACAGCGTATCGAAGTGAAAGGCAACGATGAAATTGCACAGCTTTCAAAAGGCTTCAACGGATTCATTGAAAAGATTCACGAGTCGATGAAAGAGGTGTGTTCGACAAGCCAAGCGCTTCAAGTGGCTGCAGAGAGTGTTTCGAATAAAGCTCACATCACCCACGACAACAGCCAAGAACAGCGCGACCAAACCCTTCAAGTCGTAGCTGCCATTAACCAAATGGGTATGACCATCAGTGAGATTGCATCGAACGCGGCAACCGCAGCAGAAACGGCAACTCAAGCTTCAGGCAATACGGAAGTAGGTCGCTCTGTGGTGAACAAAGCAAAAGACGCGATCAGCCGTTTGGCGCAAGATATTGAAAGCACAGGTCAGGTAGTAGAGCAACTGGCTTCTACAACTCAAGACATCGGTTCTATTCTGGGTGTTATTCGTGATATTTCAGAGCAAACTAACTTACTCGCATTGAACGCTGCAATTGAAGCCGCCCGTGCTGGTGAGCAAGGTCGTGGTTTTGCGGTTGTAGCGGATGAAGTACGTAACCTAGCAAGCCGTACCGCAGATTCAACGGAAGAGATTCAAAAGATGATCAACCAACTGCAAAGCGATGCTAAAGATGCGGTAACGGCAATGAGTGCGGGTAAGGTGATTACCCTTGAAGGTGTATCGGCTTCGGATGAAGCGGTAGACGTGCTGAGTGGCATTTCAGACCGTATCGTTGATATCACAGACCGTAACACTCAAGTGGCAACGGCAACGGAAGAGCAATCAACCGTAGTTCACACCATCAACCAGAACATTGAAGAGATTAACGCAATCAACGAAGTGACAACGGGCACGGCTGAGCAACTTGCTGAAGCGAGCCAAGAGCTTCGTGATCTATCGTCTCGTCTAGATAAGATGGTTGGTTCATTTAAGCTTTAATTCTTTCAAGCTGTAACATGACTTAGAAAGGGATATAGACGAAGAGCTGGGGTCATTTCATCGTGAATCCGGCTCTTTTTATTAGTGCGCTAATTTGCCTCTAACTGCCTTTAGCTTGATCTGGTTTCGGGCTTTGCTTTTAATCACCCTAGCATCATAGGGCGTAAATGAGTAAAATCTCGTTAGGTTTAATATTTAGGTAAGTATCATGAGCGATTTTGAAAAAGAACTAGAGCAGATGACTCAAGAGATGGGCGATGAGCCTGAGGTGAAACTGCCATCACTTGAAGAGCAAAAAGCAATTGTTGCTGAGTTCAAGCGACTAGAGGCGGAAGGCAAACTGACTCCTGAAGTGTTAGAGAAGCATTTTGGCCAGTTCAACAAACAGAATGATACGCCAATTCACTAAGTTGATTTAGACAGGTTTCATGTCTGAAAGAAGTGATATTAGCGGTTGGGTTCATAGCCTAACTAACAGATAAAGGTCTAGCGCTTGCTAGACCTTTTTTATTGCCGCTAGCGAAAGACCGAGTGGCTGACTCATGAACTATTCAATGTAAGTGAAACTCGTATCCAACACATAAAAATATCCAGCACATAAAAAAATCCCCCTTACTGAGTAAGAGGGATTCGATATGGGCAAGTTATATCCTAAAAGGCTAAGCGATTAGTCTGTGCCGTATTCTTTGTACAAACGACGACATGCGCGGCCATCGCTGTGGAACAGGTGACAACGGTGCGCTGGAATACCAATCGCCAACTTGTCACCTGATTCGATTTTCAACGTGTCTGGCTGGCGATAGATAACATCAGCATCGGCACTTTCAAGGTTTAGGTAAACCTGAGTTTCGTTACCTAGTTTCTCTACCATCATCACGTCAGCTTCAATCGTCGCGTCACCTGATTCAGCAGACATCAAGTGTTCAGGGCGAATACCCAGAGACATACGATCGCCAGCATTGACAGTCGTACCATCAACAGGGATCCAGAAAGTCATGCCATTAGAAAGTTGTACCAATACGCGTTCTGCTTCAGCTTGTTCAATGTGTACCGACATGAAGTTCATCTTCGGTGAGCCAATAAAGCCAGCAACGAAACGGTTTTGAGGGTAGTGGTAAAGGTCAAGCGGCTTACCGACTTGAGATACATAACCACCATCCAGAACAACGATCTTATCCGCCATTGTCATCGCTTCCACTTGGTCGTGGGTAACGTAGATCATGGTACAACCCAGTTGACGCTGTAGCTTGGTGATTTGCGAACGCATTTGAACACGTAGCGCGGCATCTAGGTTTGATAAAGGCTCATCAAGTAGGAATACGTTTGGTTGAGAAACCAGAGTACGACCAATCGCAACACGTTGACGTTGACCACCAGAAAGCGCTTTAGGTTGGCGCTCAAGAAGGTGACCAAGCTGAAGGATTTCTGCAGCATGTTCAACGCGTTTGTCGATCTCAGCTTTATTTGCGTTTGCTAGCTTAAGACCGAAAGACATGTTGTCGTATAGGTTAAGGTGAGGGTAAAGCGCATAAGACTGGAATACCATACCTACGCCACGCTTTGACGGTTCAACGTCATTCATGCGTTGGTCGCCAATGTACAAATCACCAGACGTAATGTCTTCTAGACCTGCGATACAACGTAATAGCGTCGATTTACCACAACCTGATGGTCCAACGAATACTACGAATTCACCTTCGTTGATGTCTAAGGTTACGTCCTTAGAAATCTGTACATCACCATATGATTTATAAACGTTTTTTAACGTGACACTCGCCATCTAGCTTGTCCTCGATCGATCAAATTTTAAGTTTTACTGCTTATCATTATAAGAAATTTTTGGGTCAGCAGTAACTGTAGGAATTGGTAAGTATTGAGTGAGTAAGAAAAAAGTGGGTGAGACTTGGCTTCTTTAACCAAGCCCACCCGTCATAGCCAAACTGATGCCCATTTCCCCCACATCCAGCTAAACCTCCCCCGTGATTCAATCACAGATTTAGCTCGATGCTAATATAAGACACCAGCGGGCAGTGAAGCCAACTAAATGAATAATGCGTCAACGCATAACACTTGCCGGTAAAGGGTTCTTACTATCCACTCTTGGATGAATGCAGTTTCGGTGAATTGGCGTAAGGGTACATCCTCCTAATGGAAAATTAACTAGGGGGAGTAGGAGGGGAGGAGTAGATAAATGGGGTTATTAATAATTGGCGATCCAGTTCAAATAAATCCACCGCGTAACGGTGATGTTGATCACGATGAGTATGCGTTTTGTGATTGCAGTCTCTAATCTGACCGGATGGTGATCACGAATTTAAGCCATAATAGCTAGGGCGTAGTGGCTAGGATGATGAGCTAGGGTCTGTTTTCTCAGATCATAACCTCCGAAAACTGGCTCGTCTTGGTAGATGTGCCCTACGTATAAATATAAAAAGGATATTCACATGAAAAACGCTCTAAGCGCTGTAGCTCTAGGTACAATAGTTGCTCTGGGTTCTTTTGGTGCAAATGCTGCTATCGAAGAAGGACAACTAACAATCTGGGTAGGTGGTGACAAAGCTTATGAAGGCATGGCTGAAGTAGGTAAACGCTTCGAAGAAGATACTGGTGTTAAAGTAACCGTCGCTTTCCCTGACAAGCTAGAAGAGAAATTCCCTCAAGTAGCTGCAGCTGGCGATGGCCCAGACATGATCTTCTACGCACATGACCGTTTTGGCGGCTATGCAGAAGCGGGACTTCTTGTTGATATCAAACCTTCTAAAGAAACTAAAGAAGGTATCGTAGACTTCGCATGGGACGCTGTTTCATACGAAGGTAAAACAATCGCATACCCTGTTGCTGTTGAGTCAGTTTCGCTAATTTATAACAAAGCGCTTGTTCCTAACCCACCTAAGTCTTGGGAAGAAATCCCAGCACTTGATGCTGAACTTAAAAAAGACGGCAAGAAAGCAATCATGTGGCCTCTACGTGGCGGCGCTTACTTCACATGGCCTTTACTTGCAGCTGACGGCGGTTACGCATTCAAACAGACTGCAGAAGGTTACGACATTAAAGATGCGGGCGTAGCGACTGACGGTGTTCAGAAGTCTCTAGGTTTCATCGAGAAGATGGTACAAGACAAAGTTATCTCTGCAGACATGGATTACTCAGTAGCTGAGTCTGAATTCGTTGCAGGTAACGTTGCAATGACAATCAACGGCCCTTGGGGTTGGGAAAACATCAAGAAAGCTGGCGTAGATTACGGCGTAACAACTTTACCTAAGTTCAACGGTAAAGCGTCTAAACCTTTCGTTGGTGTATGGGCAGGTGGTATCAGCACTGCGTCTCCAAACCGCGACCTAGCTGTTGAGTTCATGGAAAACTACCTACTAACAGATGAAGGTATGAAGAGCCTGAACGACGACAAGCCACTAGGCGCTGTTGCTCTTAACTCTTTCCAACGTCAACTAGACAGCGATACTCGTATTGCAGCAACAATGGACAACGCGATGAACGGTGAAATCATGCCTAACATCCCTCAGTTCACAACATTCTGGTACAGCATGGAAGAAGCGATCGGCAACGTAGTTGACGGCCGTCAATCAGTAGACCAAGCACTAAAAGCTGCTGAAGGTCGTATGGTTAAGTAACACCCAGGCACTACCTTTTAAGGAGAGGGTAACCTCTCCTTACTTTTCTATTTTTTATCTATATCGCTAGCAGGTTCCTCTATGCAGTCAGTTCAAGGTACAGATGCTATCCCAGCACCATCAAGCCTTCCAGGCAGTAAAAGCGTCTTCATTAAATGGGGGTTGCTTGGTAGCGTTGGCTTAATAAACGGCTACGCTACAATTCTAATGTATTCTCGCGGTGAGCTCGCTTTTGCGCTGCTTACAGTGATCTTAACGGCTTTGGCACTTTACATTTTTGGTAGTAAAAAAACTTACGCCCACCGTTATATTTACCCAGGTATTGCCGGAATGATCTTGTTCATTCTTTTCCCATTGGCATACACCGTAGGGCTTGCGTTTACTAACTACAGCGCGAAAAACCAACTTTCTCTAGAGCGCACTCAAACCGTTCTTTTAGACCGTTCTTTCCAAAGCGGTGAGAGCTACCCATTTACTTTGTACAAGACAGATGACGGTCACCAGATCGTTGTAAAAGATGGCGATCAACTGTTAGCGACTGACGTATTTTCTCTAGACAATATGACAGAAACAGAGATGGACCTATCTGTTATTGAGTCTGCGCAAGGTGAAAAAGAGAAGATCAAAGCGATCATTCAAAACCGAGCAGCAATCAGTGGTGTTGATTTCAATCTACCTGACGGTGGTGACATCCGCATGAGTGGCTTACGTAAGTTTGCTTCTGTTGCTCCGCTTTACACGCTACAAGACGATGAAGAAACGTTAATCAACAATGAAACGGGTGAAGTTCTCAAGCCAAATATGGATGTGGGTTTCTACCAGCCTGTTGATGCAAATGGTGAGTTTACGGGTAATACCATCTCTCCAGGTTTCGTGGTTAGCATTGGTACGCATAACTTTGAGCGTGTATGGAAAGATGACGGCATTAAAGAACCGTTTATCAGCATCTTTATTTGGACGGTTATCTTCTCGGTATGTACCGTAGCGTTCACGCTAGTTATCGGCCTTGTATTGGCTAACATCGTGCAATGGGAAGAGTTGAAAGGTCGTTCTATTTATCGTGTTCTACTGATTCTGCCTTACGCCGTACCCGCGTTTATCTCGATTCTTATCTTTAAGGGTCTATTCAACCAAAGCTTTGGTGAGATCAACATGGTGCTCGAGAATATCTTCGGCTTAAGCCCGAACTGGTTCTCAGACCCTATCTTAGCGAAAACCATGGTGTTGATGGTTAACACATGGCTAGGTTTCCCTTACATGATGATTCTATGTATGGGTCTGCTTAAAGCGATTCCTGATGATTTATACGAAGCGTCAGCAATCGATGGTGCGAACTTCCTTGATAACTTCAAGCGCATTACGTTCCCATTGATGATTAAACCGCTTACACCGCTATTGATTGCAGCGTTTGCCTTTAACTTCAACAACTTCGTAATGATTCAACTATTGACGAACGGTGGCCCGAACATGATTGGTACTTCTGAGCCAGCGGGTTACACAGACTTGCTTGTAAGCTACACGTACCGAATTGCATTCGAAGGCGGCGGCGGTCAAGACTTCGGTCTAGCAAGTGCTATCGCAACGCTTATCTTCCTATTGGTTGGTGCACTAGCGTTACTAAACCTTCGTTTCACTAAACTGTCTCAAGATTAAGGAGCACGACAATGGCTATGGTACAAGGTAAAGGCCTTAAATACCGAGTGTGGGCAACGCATGCAGTGTTGTGGTGCTTCTTGGCAATGATTATCTTCCCACTACTGATGATCATCGCGATCTCGTTCCGTGAAGGTAACTTCGCAACCGGTAGTTTGATTCCAGATAACCCATCATTGGAACACTGGAAGTTAGCATTGGGTATGTCAGTAACGAACGCAGATGGCTCGGTAACGTCACCTCCGTTCCCTGTGCTAACTTGGTTATGGAACTCAGTGAAGGTTGCAGGTATCACATCGATTCTGATTGTGACACTGTCTACGACATCGGCTTACGCGTTTGCTCGTATGCGCTTTAAAGGTAAGAACACAATCCTGAAAGCGATGATGATTTTCCAAATGTTCCCAGCAGTATTGGCTCTAGTAGCAATCTACGCGCTGTTTGACAAACTTGGTCAATACATTCCGTTCTTAGGCTTGAACACACACGGTGGTCTAATCTTCTCTTACCTAGGTGGTATTGCACTGCACGTATGGACGATTAAGGGTTACTTTGAGACGATTGATAACTCTCTGGAAGAGGCAGCAGCCCTTGATGGTGCAACGCCTTGGCAAGCATTCAGACTGGTTCTACTACCGCTGTCTGTGCCAATCCTAGCGGTTGTGTTTATCCTATCTTTCATCGCGACAGTGGGTGAGGTGCCAGTAGCGTCTATCCTACTTACAGATGTGAACTCTTACACGCTAGCAGTAGGTATGCAGCAGTACCTATACCCTCAGAACTACCTATGGGGTGACTTTGCGGCAGCGGCTGTACTATCAGCACTTCCGATTACTATCGTGTTCTTACTTGCTCAACGTTGGTTAGTTGGTGGTTTGACGGCAGGTGGTGTAAAAGGATAAGCTGTACTCTATAAGAAAGAAAAAGAGCGACCGTTAGGTCGCTCTATATTGGCATTTTTATTACATCATTTGGTTTGGCCGCCGATCAGTAATAAAAATAACCCTCAGGTTACGCATAGCTGGCTACTAATCAGGTTCCTTACGCTATTAATGATTAGTGGTTTTTGTAACTCTAACCCAGGTATTTACTTGGGTTTTTTTATGTCTGCTACTTTTAATCTTGTCTTTGTGCTGGCTCTATTCATCAACTGCGGTGCTTATCGCCACTTATGTGTTTAAAACTGCGTTTGCACTGAAAGTTTCGAGTCACTTCTCTCCTAAATACCAACTACTTCACCTCGTTTGCTTATAGAAATGAACTAGTCTCACAAATCAGACATCCAGTATAAGGGGCTATTAGCCTATTGATATATTGCTAATATTCCATTGCGTGATACTTCAATGATTTGTATGCAACAACCTCTGCAATTGCACGGAAAATGTATATGGAAACGAGGCGCCGGTGCAAACTCTCTACTGGCCATTTGTTCGGTTTATAGGTGTGCTTTTATGTATAGATTTTAGGGCGTGTTATCGGAAGTGGAGGAAGCAATAATTAAACTAGAACTCTTTACTCGAAGGTGCACAACCAAGATGTTGTAGTAATACATAGATGCTTTCTTGATCGAGTGCCACGCGACGAAATAGATCCGCAAACGTCTGGTCACCGCCGAAGCAAGTTTGGATGTAATGGTTGATCTCGTTACTGTCGTAGCCTTCGACGTACAAAGTTCTAACCCATTGGTACTCAACAGCCTTCAAATTGTTTAAGGTAGCTTCGCTAAGAGTGGGGCGTGTGACGCTCAAGTGTGGCTCCGGGAATTAAAAGTACATCCATTATGATTGGCGGTATTTAACCAGAGCAAAATGACGACTTTATTACAGTCAAAATAAATCATCGAGCTCGTGACCATTCATTTCAAGCGTTGGCTGAAAATCACACTCTATGAGCGAAACAGAGTGCAGTTTGGGGCATGTTAGATAGGTAGGGTTAGATAAACGAATGCCAAGCGTGTGCTTGGCATTTAAACAGTTTATTGGCTGAAAAGGCAAGGTATTAAACGATGCTATAGCTCTAATGACTGACCTTATTTCAGATACTTCACGTGCGCTTCCATCTCTTCACCGATCTGTTTTCGCATGTTCATTAGGCGAATCGCTGAGTCTCTTAATTCGATGTCTTCTGGAGTTTCTGGTACCCACTCCGGGACTTTAGTCGGGTTACCATTTTCATCAACCGCAACCATAATAACGATACAGTGAGTGGTAAGACGGTTGTTCAGCTCTTTAGGATCACTCGCTTGTACATCGATAGCAATATGCATAGAAGACGAACCGGTATAGATAACTTTCGCACTCACCTCTACCAAGTTGCCTACATGGATTGGGGCAACAAATCGAATACCGCCGGCGTAAGCTGTAATGCAATATTTACCACTCCACCCTGCAGAGCAAGCATAGGCTGCTAAATCGATCCATTTCATTGCTGCGCCACCATGAACTTTACCACCAAAGTTCACATCCCCGGGTTCAGCTAAAAAACGCAGAGTAACGTCTCGTTTACCATCTTGTCGGCTATTGTTACTGCTCATGTGTCTTCCTTCATTATTATTTTATTGCATAACATGCTTGTTACTTGCTAATAACAATATACTTAAGACGACATAATTTAAAGCGGATAATCTCAAGGTTAAGAGTATTTTTTCAAACGGATGACAACTACGTGAAGGTTGATGTTTACGGGGCTTATGGGACCTTGAAAAAACAAACCGTAGCGAACTTTAGTAACAAAGAAAAACACCTAGCGCAGTGCTAGGTGTTTTAAGCCATTGGGTACTCATCGCGGTACCCTTATAATGTTAGCCAACTAACCGTTGTTTTATTTGGTTTCGTTAAAGTGATTCTATCTTTATTACTACTAAAGTGGTAGGTAAAATTCTTTATTATTAAGCTCACTTTTACTGTTGTATGAAGTATAGATCCTTCGCGTAGATATTTCCTTTCGGATTGTTATTTGGGAAGCCTTTGAGAGTATTTCGCACTAATCGAGTGTGATTGTAGTGATATAAAGGCATAACTGCTGCAGATTCGTTCAATAGCGATTCGGCATGCTGATATAAAGCAAAGCGATTAGCCTGATCTTCGGTCTTACTCGCTTGCTGTAAAAGCTCATCGAAGTCGGAGTTACAAAAACCACTTTCGTTTGCTGTGTGATTGCAAGTGAATGCTTCTAGAAGAGCAGAGGGTTCCGGGTAATCGCCAAATGCCCATGAACGAGCAAGTTGATAGTCTCCGGTTCCTTTCGCTGCTACGTATGCTTTCCATTCCATGTTTTGTAATTCAACGTTTACCCCGAGTGGCTTCCACATAGAGGCAATTGCTATGGCGATCTTTTTGTGGTTCTCGCTGGTGTTGTAGGTGAGTGTGAATTGCAGTGGGTTCGCTTTGTTGTATCCTGCCTCTTCAAGTAGCTGTTTCGCTTTGGCTTGGCGTTCTACACTATTTAATGCTTCAAATACGGATTTCGGGGCCGTGTAGTTAGGGATATTATTCGGTGTCACGCTGTAGGCTTCTGGCTCACCTTGCCCTGTTACCTTATCTACTAGTATCTCACGGTCGACAGCCATGCTTAGTGCTTGACGTACTCTGACATCATCAAATGGTGCCTGACGCGTGTTGAACGAGTAGACGTAAGAACCTAGCAAAGCTTGCGCTTTAATTTGCTCAGGGCTCTCTTTGACAAGTTTTTGGTAGTACTCAAGCTGCACGCGATTGGTCATATCAATCTCACCGGACTGATAACGAATAAGCTCGGCGTTTTGAGATGATAAACCTAGGTAGGTTACCTTATTAATAACCGTTGAATCGTTATCCCAATAGTTTGGGTTTCTCGTCACTTCGACGTATTCATTGGGAACCCATTTACTGAGAGTGTAAGCACCATTGGTCGTGATGTTTTCCGCACGAGTCCATTGATCTCCTTTCTCTTCAACCAATTTAGTTGGAAGAGGGAAGAAGGTTTTAATACTCATTAAACTCATGAAGTAGGGAGTAGGTTTCGATAAAGAGATCTCTACCGTGCGATCGTCCAGTGCTTTAATCCCCAACTCTGAGGGATCTTTGTCTCCAGATAGAATGTCACTCGCGTTAACGATATTTGCCGTCGAGAACACAAAACCCGTGTTGTTGCCCGTTTTGGGAGACACAGCACGTTGCCAACCAAACACAAAGTCTGCTGCGGTCACAGGATCACCATTTGACCATTTAAGGTCGTCTTTTAAAACGAATGTGACCGTTTTGCCCCCGTTGCTGAATGTCCAACTTTCAGCTTGTCCTGGAATAATTTGTCCATCGCTGTTCTCGATAACAAAGCCTTCGAACATATCGTTGACGATAATGTCTCCTGGCATGCCAGAGTTGACGAAGCTAGGGTCTAGCGTATTTGGCTCTGCACCATTACCACGAACAAAATGCTGTTCTTTGGCGAGTAAAGTACCAGAGGGCACAGAAGCAGCAATAGCTGAAGTGGAAGAGAGTGCGATAAGCGATGAGATAAGCAGAGGTAGCTTTGGTTGAGTCATTGTAATTCCTTTTACAACTTAAACAGTACTCAATGCATTAAACATGACTCGGGCACAGGTTGCAATACAGCAAGTGTGGATTAATGGAATTTGAAAGCGGTGTGAAAGAAACGAAAATGCCTGCGGAGTAACGCAGACATTCTTGAGTGAAACTTGTTCGTTTGTAGGAAGCTTAAAGTATGGGAACTGTGCCTAACTTTGTTGAGGTAGTGGCGCTTCCAGTCTTGGTTTTCTTTTTACTTGAGCAAGGATAACACCAGAAACGACCATGATACCGCCAATGATGTGGAACTGGTTAATCTCTTCGCCTAACCATGTCGATGCCAATACAATCGCGACGACAGGCATTAAGTTCATGAACATCGCACTTGAATCAGCGCCAATCGTGTCAATTGCTTTAACCCACATCCAAGGTG
This sequence comes from Vibrio sp. AIC-3, assembly GCF_013114515.1. Taxonomy (NCBI): domain Bacteria; kingdom Pseudomonadati; phylum Pseudomonadota; class Gammaproteobacteria; order Vibrionales; family Vibrionaceae; genus Vibrio; species Vibrio sp. AIC-3. Next base: position 22,014 of record NZ_VTXG01000011.1, read on the forward strand.
CCAAAATGGAAGCCGCTACAGCTGCGTAAGCAATCAAAGGAATGGCTTGTTGTGAAGGCACTAGCTGATCGCTCGTTAGCCAAAGTGGTGCCAACATCGCGACCGCGAATATCCCTTGCATGTAGATGACTACCCAGTTGCTGATCGGCATTTTCCAACGTTTTAATAAGACGCAGTAAGAAGCGTACACACAAGCTGCGATTAACATGTAGCCATCGCCCTGCGTTAACTCCTGATGGATGAAGAATAGGGGGTCGCCTTTACCAAGCATTAATGCTAAGCCTGATAGAGACAACACACCGCCTACAATACTCAAACTTGAAATCGACTTGTTAAGCAGTGGAACGCTAAGAAATACGCTGATCAATGGCACTAATGATGTAATCAAAGCCATGTTCGAAGCGGAAGTGGTTAAGCCAGCGTAGTAACCTAAAGATTGGTTCAACACCATGCCTAGAAAGCCAAGGAAAGCCAGCTTTGATAAGTTAGGTTTAATGATTGACCATTGCTTAATAACCGAGCGAATGCAGAAAGGCGTTAGAATTAACATCGCAATAAACCAACGGTAAAAACTCATCGCGCTGGGTTCGATGGTGCTTGCAGCGAGCTTGTTGACTATCGCATTGGCACCCCAGATACAGACTGTGAAAAAAGGTAAAAGATAATGCATGTGAATTCCATCGCAAAATGAGTTGATGCGGCTAGTTTGACAGGTCGTTATACTTACAGATATCTTTAAAAAGACATCAGGCGCGATAGGAAGACAAGATTGAAAAAACACTCAAGAAACCTGCACCCATCCTTATCAATTGATAAGGCACCATCCAACGTATTTATGAATTTCGAAGCGTTCTTATCGAATACCGAAACTCGTGTCCACAGTCACCCCTGGGGGCAAGTTCAACTGATCAGTGGTGGGATTCTTGAAATGGAAGCAGAGGATACGCGCTTCCTAGCACCACCACACCTTGCGATTTGGGTACCTGCAGGGGTCAGGCATTGCAGCTATAACCGTAAACCTTTGGACTACTGTTCACTGAATATCGCACCAGAGTTAACTCAGCACCTGCCAGAAAAGACCAGCCTCATTAAGATCACGCCGATAGTCTCTTCGATCATTGATGACTTTCGTCAACGTGATATCAACGTCGCACAAACCGAACCAGACAAGAGATTGGTCCAGGTCTTATTGGATCAACTCGCAGAGCGCCAAGTTGAACACCACTTCCTACCGTCTACTGACAACAAGTACCTTGCGCCTATTTTAGCGGCGATAGAAGAGAACCCAACGGATGAGATTTCGTTGAAAGATTGGGCGGAGAAAGTACATGCTACCGAGCGCACTTTGTCTCGTCATTGCCAGAGTGAACTGGGCATGAGTTTTACTGAATGGCGACTGCGCGTTCGTTATTTATACTCAATGGATCTGCTAAGAAATGGGCAGTCGGTTAAAGAAGTTGCGCTTACGTTAGGCTACAACCAAGCCAGTCCTTTCATCAGTATGTTTAAGAAGTATTCAGGACAAACACCAGAGCAGTATAAGAATCGATTGTTGTAGCTCGGTCTTGTTGCCAAAAGAACGGATGTTTGCGCTAGTTAGTGCGTAGATAGACCACAAGTGAATAGATAGACCATAAGTGAATACGTGCAGTATGAGCTTATGGAATCGCCCCTAACAGCCCATATATTTCGCTCTGTTGTTCGGTGACATCCTCATAGTGTTGGTTCAATAGAGCACTGTTGCTGCTCACTTTGAACAGTATGTACGTTTCTCCGTCGACCTCGAACCAATTGAAGGTTCCATGCTGGTTATACGTGGTCATTGTTTTGTTTATCTTCATGAGATATACATTAGCAGCGCAAGACATGCAGACGTACATAAGCCAAAGAAAGAAAAGAAAAACCACGAGCCTAATACTGTTTTTTCTTTTCCTACCTCTTCATTACTTTGCTGCCAACCAAGTTCACGAACCTGATCCTTGGTAAGGTTTAAGTCTAGTTTCTCGATGTATCTGTTAAGTTCGTCATTGTGCACTGAGCTAAGCATGTTCTATCTCCTCTAACCATTTGATTGGTATTTTAGGGGAGCCCAGTGTTTGGTTAAATTAGATGTTTTTCAACAGGCGTTAAGGTAAATAGAACATATGGAATAACAAAAAACCTCCGTGGTGGAGGTTTTGGTTGAAAGTGTTTTAGTTGATGGTTATCGCGATGTATTTGTTGTTAGATTCCACCTGTATTAATACACAATCTAATACCCAGTCAACTCCATATAGCCAGACCCAGAATGAGAACCTTTGATTTCAATTGGCCCTTCCCAATAAGGAACCGACAGCGGCATTTTGGGGCTGTTTATAGATAATAAATATCTATGTTAAAAATTGTCCCAATTCTAATTCGTTTTAAAAGAAAACGCCCCCGATTGGTTGAAGCCAATCAGGGTTAGTAAGGCCCAAGAAAATCTAGTTACTTGGACTTTATTGCGAGGATTAATTTTGCTAAGGCACCTAACAAAGCAGCGATAGCGAAAACCAATTCAGGGTTATTCATATTATTACCTATAAAGAAGCTCTCGCCTTATGTGAGAGATTCTTCGTATTATCAACATGCATGTGATGGAAGGCAAGATAAAGAAATGGGGCTACCTGTGGATAACTATCTGATTTATTAGGTTTTACTAAAAGGGGGGGAGGCGGTGTAGCCTTCAAGTTGCAAAGTACTTGCTTACAATAGTAATGAGTGTGTCAAAGAGTTTGCTTTTACTTCTATTTTTCAACGTCACTTAATATGGATCGTACTCAACTTTCCGTAATCAACGACCTAACCACGCTCTAAGCGTCGTTAAGTCGTTATTGGTTTGAGGTCAGGGATTAATTGAGCGCTTCAATCAGAGTGATTTCGCGTTTGATCTGCTTACTCTCTTGCTCAGTTGCTTGCGCCAGTTTCTTTTCGCGTGTGGTTATGGCAGCTTGTTTCGCTTCGTCAGATTTGAACATCAGTTCTTTTACGTTGATAGAAGCGATGTTTGTGTAGCGGCCATCGTCACTGGTCGGGATTGATATGGTTTCATCATTAATCAATGACTTCACTATCTCTCGTTGTTCATTATAACGGCTTTCTAAACCAGAAAGTGCCCATCGTTGTTGAGGTTTACCTTCATACTGACCGTTCCTTTCTTCTTTAAGATATTTGATGGTCATATTACGGATTGTGCCTGCTTCTTCTCCATACTCTGCTTCCGTATCAAAAAGTACAGGGAACGATTCGCCTTCTAGCACGCCGCCTTTCTTGGTTAGATGACCCATTCGATAGCTATTCATACCAATACGGATTTCTGTTTGATCTGTAACCGGAGTGCCATCTGCAAACGCGAGGTTGGTAATGCGTGTACCTGCAGGCTGAGTAAGGTCGATGGTATAAGCCACGCCCGCGAAGAAGTCATTGGTCGAGTATTTTGATGCTCTGCGTTCAGGGTTAAAGCTGTAGGTTACATCGCCAGGTTGTACTGAGTTGAAGTAGCCCGCAGACCATTCCATGTAGGTTCTCAGCTCTTTGCCTGTCATCTGGTAGACAGTGATTTCGCCACCTGCGTATTGGTAGTTGTACGCGATGTCTTTGGCTTTGATTGGGCCAACATCGAGCTTGGCATTGTCGTTGTCTATTTGAAGTGCGATGACATTGGCTTTAGGTGCATAGAAGAAGCTCGCTTCTTGGAATAGCGCACTGATGCCTGTGTCTTGAACATGGACTTGAGGGATACCGCGGATTTCGTTTTCTGGGACTAAATCAACGCCGGTAAGTTGAGCGACAGGTCTGTTCGCCATTTCTCGGAGTTGTTTGTGGTAAGGCTGGTATAACTCGTCCATATTCTCATCAGAGTCGATACCTTTAATTTTATAGGTGAAGCTGTCTTTGTTGACGAGAGTGAATGTGCCATCGCGCTCTTCAAATTGAAGATCGATACGAGATAGGGCGCGGCCATATCTGTCGGGTTCAGTAATAATAACGCCATTTACAACGGCTTTCTCGATGCGAGTGTGCATGTGGCCAGCGACGATGGCATCAAGCTCTGGGTTTGCATTGGCAATGTCGGTGACACCGGTGTCGGCAATGTCATTCTCGTTCTCAATTCCCATATGGGCAACCAATATGATGGCATCCACTTTATCATCAATCTCTTTGACGATTTTCTTCACTTCCAAGGTTGGATTAGTGAAAGTGACGCCTTCTAAACGGTTGGTACCTTGCGCAAAGACCTCCGTCATTGGGGTATCCATTCCGATCACGCCGATCTTAATGCTACCGCGTTCTAGGATGGTGTAACCAGGCAGGAATGGGTTTCCGTTTTTGTTCTTGATGTTGCCACCGAGAGACTGCCCTTTAAATTGGGTAACGGCCCTGTTGAGGGTTTTGAGGCCAAAGTCGAATTCGTGGTTACCTAAAACCCACACATCGTATTTCATGTGATTAAAGCCAAGCATCATTGGATCAACGGGCTCGTCTTTGAAGGTTTCTACGAAGTTGCCTTGGATGGTATCGCCAGCGTCGACAAGGATAATGTTAGATTGCTCTTTGCGGATCTCACCAACTTTGGTCGCGATTTGGCTCAAGCTACCACGAGTGTTGAGTTTATCTGCCGCGTAATCCCACGCCATAAAATGACCGTGGATATCTGAAGTACCCAGTATCGTGACATCGTGTATATCGCCATCAGCTGCAAAGGTGGGAAAGGCTAGAGAGAGTAGGATGGCGCTTGATAGTATGTGTCTTTTCATAAGTATGTTCACATCGTGGTTTTAAGTATGACGCTACCATATAGAATCGAGGTTATCTTATGGGTGATCAGTATCATATTTCTACTGATATAACTAATTGATGTTTCAAATAAATGTGATTCATGACCATCTCGTAACCACTTAAGTTATGGAGAAATGCACCACAACTCTTCGCTATCTTTTCAATCTTCGATTTCTTTAATCAAACTTCCTAAGCGATGGTGTATTAACAAGCACGCTTGTAAGCTGTTGAACGTCTTGCCTGTTGAAATAAACAAGGTATATATCGTCCAACTCTCACTTACTGTGGCAGTAAGATGATCTTACCCTCTAGGCGTGTGGTTTTCGATTCAATGAGATCAATCGCGGTTTGCACTTCATCGAATAGTAGATAGCGGTCAACGTCGAGCTGAATGTCGTTTGTGATGAAGTGATCTAGCATGGTCGTGAACTTATCACGGCGAACATCTTTACCTTCTGCTTCCTCCCAATAACGCAAGAAGAAGGTGCTGAAATCGATGTGTTGGTTTTTCGCGTACTCAAAGAAGCGTGGCTCGTAAAAATCCAACGACAGCGTCCCATAGTTGATAAAGCGCCCGTTGTTGCCAAGGGTGTGAACAAGATCGGTTCCGGGTGAGCCGCCAATCGCATCAAAGGCAACGGTTGGCATAGGCAAGCCTAATGCCTTAATTTGAGAAACTAGATCAGCGTTCGCATCTATCACCCAACAGGAAGTGGCAGGGTATTGTGTCTGCTGTGATGTAACGACAATGATGTTGAAGCCGAGTGATGCTGATAACTGGGAGAAGATCTTACCGATGGCTGAACTGCCCGCGTTGATGATCAACACATCCTCTTGGGTCAGCTTGGCTATTTCTGTCGTTAGCACCCATGCGGTTAGCGCATTAATGTACAACTGACAGGCGTAGCCATTGTCTAAATGTTGAGGAATTTGGAACAGATCATCTGGTGATACATCGACATAGTTCTGCCATGTTCCACTGGTTGCCACAAGCACTCGTTGATTCACTATAAACTCAGCACTGCTGGATTCTACAATCCTTCCTACCGCTTCAAATCCCGGTACTCTCGGCGGCTGATGGCTATGTTTGTATTGGCCCACACCATAAATCGACAACAGATCACTAGGGTTGATGTTAGTCGCTTCAATTTGTACGCGAACTTTATCTTTGTCTAGTACCCCTAAAGCGACATGTTCTAACTTGAGAGATTCTTTTGGCTGACCGAAACGGAACTGGCTAATTCGGGTATTTTGCTTAGTGTCAGTCATAGTTTGGGCACCTTTATGGATTATGAGTACTGCATTGATTTTAAGTGTAGCGTGTTCATAAACAACCTTGGGTCGCTAATATTGCTTAACATAACTGGCGTCGGTAAACAGTCGTCATCAACGTAGTCGACATAGTCTGCCGCCGAATCGAAGATCAAAATATCCAAAGCCAAACGATCCAAGCCATATCGGCCTCGGTGGATCATATCCGCTGAAAACACCAATAAGTCACCTGCGGCTAACGGTATCTGCTTACCACCAGAGATGTCATCGCTGCTCACTTTGCCGTTTTCTTCTTGGCGAACATTGTACTCTTCTTCGTTATCCCAACGTTTGTGCGTGCCGGGGATAAGTTCCATGCCGGGCTCATCAAAAAGGGGCACTCGCAGATGCAATACTTGGGTTTCCATGATGACTTTCATCTGGTCATCAATGTCGTAGTCGTATTGACAGTCACGATGCCAGAAGTCTTTTTGCTGCGGGTTTACTGGGTTGAAGAACAGCTGTGTATTCATGAATGCCGGCTTGTTCGGAATCACCGCATCAACCACATCCATCACTTGTTTCGAGCTGATGAAGTCGAAAAGCACGCTTCTATCGTCGGCAGGCAAATACTCGCTTCCCGTAATTAAAGACGAGTTAAATGCTTCTTCTTTATAGAATTCTTCGTTGTCTGCTTTCCATGATTCATGAAATTTCAGCACGACTTTTCTAAGCGATGCAATTTGAGCTTCATTGAAATAATTTCTGATAACAAAGTAACCATGTTCGTCGTAACGGTCACTTAATTGTTGGCTGTTTTCTACCACTGACTACCTTCGTTCATTCTTTGCTGTATAATAACTAAGGTCAACAGCCCTAGAGATTTCTTGGGCGCATAATGCCAGACAGTCGTCATTCAACCAAGTAACGAGTGCAGAAGCCTGTAGATTCAGTGATGCGATAAAACTCTATGGGGGCGAGTGTTACATGCCTATCCATATCATGGACTCATGCGATAAAAATCTCCGCATATGTGATCTACCCCCTTTTTTTATAAAATAAAAAGATTCACATGGTGAATGTTTTTGTGGTTTGCATGATTATTGACCATGTTGAAATTTGGTTGCGTATGGAAGATAGAAAATCATGGATGGTTTTTCGCTGGATATGAGAACACTTAATTTTATTATTATTTTGTTCTCTTTCATTTACTGCATTGGCTTGTTGCTGTTCCAATTTACCCAACAGTCCATTAAAGGGCTTTCAATTTTTTCCATTTCAATATTTGTTATCGGAAGTGGGCCGTTGATGTTGAGCCTAAGAGGGGAACTCCCTGATTGGATCACTGTTATTGGCGCCAACATGGTCATTGCGCTTGGCTTTCATCTCGCTTTGTATAGCTTGTGCCTGTTTCGAGAATATTCCCTAAAATGCACCTACCTCAGCAGTCTGATGATGTTGGCTCTTTTGCTAGGTTTTATTCACTTCACGTACTATGAACCTTCCATCAAAGCTCGAATTATTCTCATTAGTTTATATTTGGCCTTTGTTACTCTTTGCACTGCCTTTGTGGTGTTAAAGGGTCAACGTGATGACTTGACCCTAGCAACTCGAATGATGGCCTTATCATTTTTGATATATGGTGGGTTTATGGTTTTCCGAGTACTGGTGACGCTATTTTCAACTGAGCTTCAGGATTTCATGGCAGCCGCACTCATTCATCAACTTGCCTTTTTAATGAGTATTGTTCTTATCGTGTCGATGAGCTTCACAATGCTCTGGTTGATTAATGCAAGGTTGCTTAGGTCTATTCATGACCTGTCTTACAGCGACCCTTTAACGGCACTTGGAAACCGCAGAGCTTTAGATGAAATGGTTCCAGTCGTCATGAAGCAGGCGGGGACTGCACCTGTTAGTGCCATTATGATGGATATTGATAACTTTAAGTCGATCAATGACCAACACGGACACATTGTGGGTGATCTCGTGATCAAGTCTTTTGCTGAAATGGTTCAAAGTGCAATCAAAACATCGCCAACAGCCAGTGCGTTTCGTTTTGGCGGAGACGAGATAATGATTTTATTGCCCAATGTTAATTTCCTACAAGCACAGGTTATTGCTTGTAAGCTGCGATTATCTATTTCAGAGATCTCAGCCGTACAAGGGAATGAGATGTTTCTGACGTCGAGTTTCGGTGTCGCTCAGCTTCACCCACATGAGAATTGGGATGGGTTTATTACTCGAGCCGACAAAGCGTTATATCAAGCGAAAACAAACGGTCGCAATATGACTTCAATTTGTCCTAGTCATATTAACGAGATCGTCACTGCCACATCACCAATACCGCTGCAATAGAGAGTAAGATGAGTGCAAGAATGTCTTTGCGTGCGATGCTTTGTCCTAACCAGAAGTAGGATATCAACACCATGAAGATCACTTCGACTTGCCCAAGCGTCTTTACGTACGGAACGGCTTGAAGTGACATTGCGCTAAACCAACCCAGAGAACCGATAACACTCGCTAGGCTTGTCATTACGACCAGTTTCGACTTCTTGAATATCAGGCGCAGCGTGTCGCGTTCTCTGAAAAAGAGATACGTACAGATAATCACTGTCTGAAGGGAAATGACGAGGAACAGCACCCAAGCAGCGCTATGAGGGAACGGCAACCCTATGTTCAAACTTGCTTCCCGTACCCAAAGAGACGTTAAAGCAAAGGCGGTGCTACACGCCATACCTAATAAGAACACTTTTGGGGACAAGCTTCGCCAGCCAGAAGCGCTACTCATGATTAGCACGCCTAAAGTACCAATAAGTACGCCGACCCAACCTGTTAGTGTCAAAGCAGTACCAAAAAACAATACGGATAGCACCGCAGACACGGGGGCTTCACACTTGGCTAATCCTGCGCCTATCGCATAGTTTTCTAGCTTGAACAGCATCACCATTAAGCCGGTCGCGAGGATCTGCATGATGGCGGCAGCAACAATATAGAAAACAAACTCACCCGAAAAATCCGGTGCGGATACGGGCTGCCATTGATAGAGGGCGCAGAGGTAAATAAGGGCGATAGGGCTAGCCCAAATAAATCGCGCTAACGTTACGCCAGCCACGCTCATGGTGCCACTTAATTTACTTTGAAAGGCATTGCGCCAAGATTGGCTAAAGGCGGCAAGGAGAGTAAAGGCTATCCAACTAAAAGACATGACGCGTCCATGTGTTATGTAATTTGGTGGTGATACTAACAAAAAATCACTTGATAAGAAGTGTCATTATCTGTTTATAGCCACAGGCTCACCTTTATTCTCTATTCGGCAGTAGAGATATCTTCAACAGTTCGATGCTTTCTTCAGAAGATCGGCTGTTTCTTGTTTTTGAAATAGAACAGCGCGCTGATCGAAATGAACAGTAAGGTGAAGTAATAGAAAAACGAAGACAGTGAGGCCAAGAAGGCAAGGTTCTGTTCTATTTCTTGTTCGGTGAAGCCCTGAGACACCAACTTATAGTAGTAAGCGTACAAGATCCCGATCAGCCCGTATCCGAGGTTAAACATTAAACCTTTGAAACTAAGAACGGTGGCTCGGTTGTGCGATTCGGTCTTTTTATTCAGGTGGTAGCTGATGAAAATGTTCATCGTCATGATGATAAAGATTAACACCAACGCTGGAATGACCCCGTAAATCGACCAACCTAAACTGATCCAGTAATAAGTCGCCATGCTTGCTAAACCCATGACCACAATGAAGGTTTTAGGCTCCATACTCTCTGCTAATCTTCGGCTTTGTCCTGCCAATATAATCTTAAGCAAACTTATACCCGCACCAATAAAACCAAAGTAGATAATTGGAATATCAATCGCCAGATAGTATTGGCTGTTCATGGTTAGGAACATGCGTGAGGTGTGTTCGAATAGGCTGTAGTAGAGCAAGATGAACAGCACGTAAGGTGTAGCGAATACCCATTTACCCGCATCGATCGTCAATTTAAGACTTGAGATGGTGGTTGCCAATTTGGTTTGGTCGCTTGGCATCACCTTTTTCTCTTCGCGCATATTAATCGCGGCATAGATGGCGATCATCGCTACAAATAGGGTGGCGAACACAGGAATACGCATCAGGTCTTTAGTGCTTTCTGGTTCGGCTAGTCCAAGGAAATGAAAGATGTTCGTCATAAAGTTCACGTCGTACATCGCCGCACCAATCAGCGTGACAAAGATACCGACCGTTGAGGCGACACGAAGCTGGATTTGCAGCACTCGCGGCCACAACTCTTCATTACCTTGTTCTTTTAAGGTGTCGTAAGCCAATGCCTCGTCGGCGCCGCTGGCCAGTGCCATCGCTAAGCCACTGAGAATCCGGTTAATCAGAAAGACTATGAACACCAAGTCGGGGTTTCCGGTTGGCACTAAGGCGATCATTGCGATCTCAACAAACATCACAATCGAAGACAGCACCACCAGTTTCTTGCGGCCTAAGGTATCGGCGAATGCACCCGACGGTACTTCAGCAAGCACAATGGTGGCCGCCCAAACTACATTGAGCATCGCGAATTGAGACAGGGTTAACCCGTAATCTAAATAAAGTAGTGTGAATATAGGGTAGTAAAAACGCGCAAAGTAGCTGCTTCTAAACATTAAGAAGTAGCGGACATTGGGAATTTTAAGGATCTCTTTGAGCGTCATGATAATTTCAGTAATTTAGATAACACATTATTATGTATAATCCTTTTACTCTTTTAAATCATGGAATTGTTGCCAAATCCCTAAAATATCTGGTTTGGGTGATCTTCGAACTCATTGTTCATAGTGGGTTATAGGTTTCTCGTCTTCAAATCACTTTCCCCTATTCATTTAGTTTGTGGTGCCGTTTCACTTGTTCGACTGATTTTGGTGCAAGATCGAACTTCTACAACGTCGCTCTCGTATTTACATCTTATTGTATGATTTAATTATTGGTAATAACGATACGCAATGAATCCAATGTAATTGAGGAAGCGAGCATGATCTTAGAGTCATTCAGTCTGGAAGGTAAAGTAGCGATAGTGACGGGCTGTAACACGGGGCTTGGGCAAGGTATTGCATTAGGCCTAGCGGAAGCCGGTTGTAAGGTTGTCGGTGTTAACCGAACAGAACCTGAAGAGACTATTGAAAAAATGAGTGCAGCAGGCCATTCGTTCTTAAACGTGAGTGCTGATCTTCTCGATCAAGCGTGCATTCCAGGGGTTATAGAGCGCACTTTGGCTGAGTTTGGCCAAGTCGACATTCTCGTGAACAATGCAGGAATTATTCGCCGCCAAGATGCTATTGAGTTCTCAGAGCAAGATTGGGATGACGTAATGAACGTGAACACCAAGACAGTGTTCTTTATGTCTCAGGCTGTTGCAAAGCAGTTTAAGGCTCAAGGTACTGGCGGAAAGATCATTAACATTGCATCGATGCTCTCATTCCAAGGTGGCATTCGAGTTCCTTCCTATACGGCTTCAAAAAGCGCTGTGATGGGAGTGACACGTGCTATGGCGAACGAATGGGCGCGCGACAATATCAATGTGAATGCGATAGCACCCGGTTATATGGAAACGAACAATACTCAAGCTCTGCGTGAAGATGCTGAGCGCAATCAAGCGATTCTTGAGCGTATTCCGGCTGAGCGTTGGGGTAAACCGCAAGATATCGCAGGTCCTTGTGTGTTCTTAGCATCATCAGCATCGGATTACATTAATGGCTATACCATTGCTGTTGACGGTGGTTGGTTAGCACGCTAATTAGTTTTTTATTCTAAATTTTGAGTTTGCAGCAATCTTGCAGGAGAAGATAAATGAAAATCGCTTTAATGATGGAAAACAGTCAAGCAGGCAAAAATGCTATGGTATCAGCTGAACTAGAGTCAGTTGCTGGTGGTTTTGGTCACGATGTCTTCAACCTAGGAATGACAGACGAGAACGATCACCACTTAACGTATATTCATCTAGGTATTATGGCGAGCATTCTGATTAACTCAAAGGCTGTTGACTTTGTTGTGACAGGATGTGGCACTGGCCAAGGTGCTTTGATGTCACTGAACCTGCATCCGGGGGTGGTTTGTGGTTACTGCCTAGAGCCATCAGATGCTTTCTTGTTTAACCAAATTAACAACGGTAATGCTCTCGCTCTCGCTTTTGCTAAAGGCTTTGGCTGGGCAGGTGAACTCAACATTCGTTATATCTTTGAAAAAGCGTTCACAGGCGAGCGTGGTAATGGGTATCCACTAGAGCGTGCAGAACCACAGCAACGTAATGCAGCAATTTTGAATGAAGTGAAAGCGGCGGTGGTAAAAGATAACTTTATTGATTCTCTGAGAGCCATCGACCAAGATCTAGTGAAAACAGCGGTTGGCAGCGAACGTTTCCAACAATGCTTCTTTGAGCATTGCCAAAACCAAGAAATCGCTGATTATGTTCGTTCACTTTTAGATTAATTAGAGCGTTTAGTTCTGATAGAGCCAGCCTTGTTCGGCTGGCTTTTTGATGAATAATTAAAGGAAAGTTGTGAGGCAGACAGTAATCAACTGGAAAAATGGCGATTCGTGTTTTCCTGAATTTACTCTTCATCTTCGGTTTCTTTGGAAGCATTCGAGGCACAGCCTTTCTCTAGCCAGTTGTCCAGTACGTGTTGCAGTGCCTTCAAAGAGGTTGGCTTCTCTAGGCGACCATCCATCAGTTTGCTGATCATATCTAACTCGTGTTGTCCTGATTCGCCAGACAAAGCAATGATTGGCGTTTGAGGAGAGCGTGCCTTGATAATTTGGCTTGCGTCAAAACCATTCATTATCGGCATTTGTACGTCCATTAAGATCAAATCGACCTTGTGTGTTTTGAACAGTTCGACGGCATTCTCACCGTTTTTGGCTTGTAAGCTATTGACGCCAAGTCGACTCAAGTACATTTGAACAAGCGTGCGTTGTACTTCTTTATCATCAACGATCAGTACGGTTGGAGCCAAATGATTCCCTGGGGTTAGCGTGCTTGTTGGTTCTGAATTTTGCGTTGCCGCTTGGTTGTCTGGCTTAGCTTCAGCGTTGGTTTTGTTTTCAGTTGCAGTTTGATTACCTTTCCAATCATCGAAGTAAGGCGTACGAAGTGCGTCTGCTTTGGGGGCATTGGGTACCACCGGGAAGTACAGGTGGAACTCAGTAAACTCCCCAAGTTTAGAGTGGCACTCAACTCGGCCGCCAAATGAACGCATCACTCGTTGGCAATAACCGAGCCCTAGGCCGCTACCACCGCTTTTTTGGTAAGAGAAGAAATCATCAAAAATTTTATGTGTAATGGCTTCGTCAATGCCGGGGCCGGTATCTCGGAATATTAGAACGTTCTCGTACGGTCCGGTGTTGGTGCTGATCTCAATTTGGCTTTCTGGATAAGAATCAAAGTAATAGATTGCATTACGTATCAGGTTGAAAATGACGAAGTTGAATAAGGTTTCATTCAGCTTTGCCACAAAATCAGCATGTTGTGGTAAACGAATTCGCTCAATGATCTTCTCGTTCTCAAAGCCATAATGGCTGACGGCTTGATCCACGGCCTTGTGGATAGAGGTCATGGTGATTGGTCCATGCTCGGGTGAGCTGTCACTGACTTCTCGCAAGATGATATCAATCAGCTGTCGACCACGTTGAATCGCAGCTTGGCCGTTCTCAATATCAAGTAAGATCTGTTTCGCTGGAGCTTGATTATCAATGTGCTGTTTTAATAGTTCAAATTGCAATTGCACTTGAGCCAGTGGGTTACGCATTTCATGAGCGATTGAGTTAGCAAGGGCCCGGCTTTGGCGGATGCGTCTATCGGCTTCGATAGTGCTTTGTACTCGAGTTAACAAGGTTTGCAGGGCAGAGATCTCTTCGTTAGAGAACATCTGATCGTTGCTCTTGTGTGACGATACTAACAAGTGCGTGACCGATTTCCCCTGACCAAACAGAGGTATCACCAAAGCGGTATCGTTGGAGCTCATCTTGTCATACAGGGCTTTGATTGAGCGCTTGGCTGGTGCGGTGTAATCAAGCTCCTGAGACAACTCATCGAACACTAAAACGGACTTGTTAGTAGACAGATAATCTTCGTAGAAGGTTTCGTTATAGTTGCTGTTAACTAGACGTAGCTTATCTTCTGGAATTTGCAGTAGGCTACCCAAACGACGCATTGCATCATCAATTGATAGCTTGAAATCCTCTTCTAGCGCGAGGATCTGTTGTACTGGCGTTTTCTTGTTTCCGTAGATAAAGAATGAGGCGTAGTCGCTCACACGTTTGTAGAGTAAATGCCAAGTGATGCCGATAACCGCGCAGATCGGTATAGCAATGAGCCATTGGTTATCGTCTGTCAGTGGGATAAATATCGCGCCAAAAGGTATCACCAAAATTGCACACACCAACAACGTATTTAGGCTCATATACGCAAGGTATTTCACGCTATAGAAGCGAGAGGTCAGTAGAGCATAGCCAACGAACAACATCTCACTGATCGACAAGGCTGGTGGTAGCCAAGTGAGTGAGAAGTCACGCAAGAAGTAGGTCATACCTAGATGGATCGTCGCAGTAGACAGCATGAACACTAAGATGCCCGCGATCATGTAGTTGGTTTTGGCTAAGGTAAGCTTGCTGCTGTTGGCGCGCATGGCCACGAGGTTGAATAGCGTCAGGACAACGAAGCTGATCATCCCGATAAAGAAGTACGGCGTGTGTGTGCCAAACTCGATCACGAACTGGCTTGGGCCAGCAATCGTGACATGTTCAACGGTTAACCCCGGACTTAAATTGATAAAGAAGGAGTAGACAGTCAGTGTGACAAAAATGGCTTGCTGCCATGCATGAACCTTACCATTACGTTGTTCGGCTGCGAGTTTGCACGAGAAGTAATAGGCAAAGGCAAATGCAAAGAAAGAGGCGAGGTTGGCAAACTTTGCCGCGAACACAGCGGCCGAGGCCCCAAGTTCTGGCAATAAATCGGTATGGAAGTAGGCGTTGCTGCTGATCCACGCAACAATACAGATCGAATAGGCGATGTAAGGGGCATGGTGTGTCCCTGCGATCACTTCGTTCTTCTGTTTCAGGCGATAGCAGTAATAGAACAACCACATGACAACCACAGCCACGGTTGCAAGCAGTGTGATTGCTTTTGTATAGATGATCGCTTCTAGGCCGAAATCAAACATGTTCATCCTTTTTCACCGAGCTAGTTTTTCCTGCCGAGCGCGACTTTTCTAATGACTTTCTGCTTTCTCGCACTGCGCGTTTGTAGCTTCGAAAATCGACATTATTGAACGCTTTTACCATCATCTCAAAATTCCAGAATCCACGATAAATTGTCGTGCCATCGTCATTTAATTCGCAATATCCAGAATGGAAGTATGCATTGGAATCAATGGTTTGATAAAACTGAAGCATGAAAGGTTGCTCGATAATAGTGAAGCCAATCTTATAGCCTATTTGGTGTAACACACTCATCAGCTCTTTTTGAGAAAGGTAGAGGAAATAGAGCTTTTGTTGGGTATTGCCACTGACTGTCAGACGTAACACCTCACACAGGGCATCTTTGTCGGACAATTGTAACTGGAATTGTTGGTCAAATTCTGGGAGAGAGTAACACTTTGACAGTGTAGGTGGTGTGAAAAGTTGTAGCTTCGCCAGTTCGTCGTAACCGTGATTGGGTAAACAGTAGTGCCATTGCTCATTGCTAAATGGCGGTGCGTAACTTAGCCAAGTGTCATTCTTAGACCAGTCTTGAATCAGCGCAGAGGAAACCAGTGTTGGAAAGGCTTCATCGACTGGGTGTTTGAGCAGAATAAAATGCTTACCTGCCTGAGAAAGGTGTAATAAAGGCAGCATCTCAAACCATTTCTCGCCCTTGATGAACACCTCGAGATTGCTTAAAGCAATGGCATCGCTGATTGGCATTCCTTGTGGGTGACTCGGTGTTTGTACCAAAAGTGGCTCATGTTCTATCTGTTCGATGATCGCACCGTAATAAGCACTGTCATTGATAGGGAGGTCGACATGAGAAATGGAGCTTGGATTTAATGGAGATTTTGCTTTGATCGCAGCAATTTCACACTCACACCAGAAATCTAGCCAATGCATATAGCACTGCCCTACAGCCTGCTCTAGAAGAGCAATCTCTGCAGATAGTGTATTTGGATAGCGCAGAATCAGATCGCGGTAGTCCATCACCTCAAACAATACAGAATAGCTTTTGTTTTGATGCTCTGGGAAAAGCAATTCTAACTGGCTTCTACGATATTCAGTCACGTTTTGAAAAAGCTCAGTGCGCTCATGTGGCTGATAAGTGTTGATGACGAGCTCTATCAGCGCTCGCTGTTTTATTTCGATAGACAGACTGCTAACCAACAGTGAGCCTAAAGACGACGTTAATTTCATGTTTAACCTAGCCTAGGTTTATATAATTATTTTTATTTGATCTGCACTATCTATAGGACACTGATTTTAGGTATGTGTTTGAAGTTACGTTACTTTGAGAGAGCCAATCGTAACTTTACTTGTGTCCATGTTGTGAGAAGTAAGTTGCATAATCGGGTGAGATTTTACTACTTGCACCCACCCTTAACAATAAAGATTTTCCATATTTGAATGAATTCACAGATGAACAAAGTACATTATTATCAACAACTTGTAGGGAAGGATCACAGTTTTAAAATCAGACATGATTAAGCCGAGCATAAACTTTTGAATTTATAAAATAATCTCAAATATCTATTTTTTGAACCAATATCATAATCCAAATCAACATGAGCTCATCTTATTAATTACAGCGTGAATGTATTTGGTGTGAGATATGTAATTAACTGATTAATTATGTCTGTATTATTACTCGCTTATTCTCTCGCTACTCATTTTAATGATTTAAATATCAGGTGGATAAAAGCAGAGCTCCAGTGCTCGTCTTGTTTTCCTGACAATCTCCTGTGTTTATAGAGTAGTTACACCATAATCTCTGATGAAGTGATGACATTCGAGGTTTAAGCTTGCCTGCATATGAAACATTATTGCGAGTAATCCCTCGTAAATGATTGAGGTAGAGAGAATTTATGAAGAACGTACGATTAACATCATTACTTGGAACAGCAACCTTGTTTAGTGTCGTGGCGTTAGCTGGGTGTAGTCAGAAATCAGAAGTACCAACTCAACCGCAAGAGAATGCGAACCCCATCTGCAGCACTAAAAACCTGACGGGTGGTTGGTCGAAAAGTGAGATAACACCAGAAGCTAAGCAAGCTTTAAACGCAGTTCTTAGCCAAATGAACACTTCAGCTGATCTCAAGCAGATCTTGAGTGTTCGAACTCAGGTTGTCGCGGGTTTGAATTACGCTATTGAGTTTGAAATGGATAATGGTGAAGTGTGGAACACCATCGTTTACCGTTCTCTACAAGGTGACATCGAAATGACGCAACCTGCACAGAAAGGTCTTCTGTGCTCATAATCTAGATGCGTCTGTATCTTGTGAGATAGGCTTATAGCAAATAAAAATGGCTCCGTATTGGGAGCCATTTTTGTTTTTAAGAAGACTGATTTGTTGAACGTTTTCAGTCGGCCAACTCGGGCTCAGCTAACTCCTGAACACAAGCACTGCTGATGTCTTCATCAATGTAGGCCATACCGAGTTTATTGAGGTAGTCCATGCGATCAGCAGTGCGAAGCTCGATGTCGGGGCCTGCAATGTTATTGGCTTGATAAATTTCAGTGAGGTGAGACATGAATTGCTCGCCCACACTCATCATCAATAGACTCATTGCTCCTACGTCCGGTCTTACTTTGGGACGTTGCTTTTCAGATAAGTTTACCGCTAATACGATAGGCTGTTCTTCACCTTCGAAGCGAACGCCTCGCTCACGAACGGTTTGTTGAGCCCAGTAATATGCCAGTTCTTTGCTCTGGGTGAGAAACACTGGCTCAACCGATTCGGTGTAGTTGTTGCCGATGGTCGCCATAGTTTTTGAAGCTGCTTCGTTGAGCGCTTTGTCTCCAGAACGTTTTAAACCTTGGCCTTGAATAGAAGCCAATAAAGCGGAAGATGTGCCGTGATACCAAGTATCACCCGTCGCGAAACCATTCTCTGATAACAGTGTTTTTGCATCTTGTAGGTGTGTAGGTATTGAAGTCATAGGCACTCTCAACAAATAAAAATCTCAACAAATAGGAATCTGAACAAATACGTATACAGTTAGCTTAAACAGAAGTTGTTCGGTTAACCGTGGTGTGGAACACAAATCTGAGGCTTTGAGATAAAGCTGGCAGTACAAGCTTTATCTCAAAGCCTTCCCCCGGATCTTACCTAAGTAAGAGAGAAGGACGGGGGAGGCTTTAGCGTTAGCGGTTAATCAAATTGATTAGACGTATTCGCTTCACCCGCGGCTTTTAGTGCATTCTCACCCGCGAAGTATTCTTTGTGATCATCACCGATGTCTGAACCAGACATGTTTTGGTGTTTAACACATGCGATGCCTTGGCGTATCTCTTTGCGCTGAACATTTGCAACATAGCCCAGCATGCCTTGGTCACCGAAGTATTCTTTTGCAAGGTTGTCGGTTGACAGCGCTGCAGTGTGGTAAGTCGGTAGAGTAATCAAGTGATGGAAGATACCCGCTTCACGAGATGCATCCGCTTGGAATGTGCGAATCTTGTCATCAGCTCGTTTAGACAATTCAGTTTCGTCATATTCAGCACTCATTAGGCTAGCACGGTCGTAAGCTGAAACATCTTTACCTTCTGCTACCATCGCATCGTATGCTTGTTGGCGGAAGTTTAGCGTCCAGTTGAATGATGGAGAGTTGTTGTAAACCAGCTTCGCATTAGGGTGAACTTCACGTACGCCGTCCATCATCTCTTTGATTTGACCGATGTGTGGCTTCTCAGTCTCAATCCATAGTAGGTCAGCACCCGCGTTGATTGCTTCAATACAGTCGAATACACAACGGTCTTCACCAGTACCTTGGCGGAATTGGTATAAGCCTGAAGGTAGACGCTTAGGTCGAACTAGCTTACCGTCACGGTTAAAGCAAACGTCGCCTTCTGCCATATCTGCAACATCGATCTCTTCAACATCTAGGTATGAGTTGTAGATATCACCTTGGTCGCCCGGCTCTTTCACTACTGCGATTTCTTTTGTTAGGCCAGCACCTTGAGAATCGGTACGAGCAACAATAACGCCGTTGTCGATGCCTAGTTCAAGGAAAGCGTAACGAAGTGCGCGAAGTTTTGCGTGGAAGTCAGCGTGTGGAACCGTTACTTTGCCGTCTTGGTGACCACATTGCTTCTCATCGGCAACTTGGTTTTCAATTTGTAGACAACATGCGCCTGCTTCAATCATCTGCTTAGCCATTAGGTAGGTCGCTTCTGCGTTACCAAAACCTGCATCGATATCGGCGATGATTGGCACCACGTGTGTTACGTGATTGTCGATTTTGTCTTGGATAAGGTCTTGTTGGTTAACGTCGCCCGCTTCACGTGCAGCGTCTAGCTCACGGAATAAACCACCCAGTTCACGTGCATCAGCTTGGCGCAGGAATGTGTATAGTTCTTCTACTAGGCCTGCAACCGATGTTTTCTCATGCATAGATTGGTCTGGAAGTGGACCAAAGTCTGAGCGAAGTGCTGCAACCATCCAGCCTGATAGGTATAGGTAGCGTCGGTCTGTCTTGCCATCAAAGTGCTTCTTAATAGAAATCAACTTTTGTTGGCCGATAAAACCATGCCAGCAGCCTAAAGACTGAGTGTATTGAGAACTGTCTTTATCGTAAGCCTCCATATCCGCACGCATGATATCTGCCGTGTATTGCGCGATATCTAGACCTGTTTTGAATTTGTTTTGAGCTCGCATACGAGCAGCAGATTCAGCATTGATTGCATCCCATGGAGCACCTGCAGCGCTTTTTGCAACTTCTATCATTTCGATATCTTGTGTAATTTGCGACATAACTATTCCTTAGTTTCACGTGGGGTATGGTTGCCAAATTGGCTTGGATTAAAACTTTGCTATGGACAAAGAATAACCACGCATGTGATAATTTTGTTAATTTATAGTTATTATATTCGGTATTTTTCTTATGAATATTGCTCGTATAGACCTTAATTTGCTTGTGTATTTAGACATGTTGCTACGTGAAAGAAACGTTACACGAGCAGCAAATCAATTGGGTATTACTCAACCAGCCATGAGTAATGGCCTTCGCCGATTGCGTGATCTGTTTGAAGACCCGCTATTAGTGAGAACAAGTGAAGGGATGATACCGACCGAACGCGCGCACAAGTTGCAGCCACTGATTCGAAACATCTTGGCGAATGTAGAGAAGACACTGCAGCCGACCACAGAGTTTAATGCAGAAGACAGTGAACGCGTGTTTCGTATCATGGCGAGTGACTATGCAGAGTCGACCATTATTCAGCCGCTATTAAAAAAACTGAGCGAGATAGCACCGAAAATACGACTGGATATAATGACGCCAAGTGATGTGAGCTATCAGGATGTAGAGCAAGGTACCGTTGATATAATTATCAACCGATTTGACGATATTCCTCAGTCGTTTCACCAGATGAGCCTTTGGCACGACGGGTTTTCTTGTCTATTTAGTTGTGACAACCCGATAGCCGACAATTTCGATATTTTGTCTTATTTAAAGGCGCAACATATTTGGGTAAGTAAGACTGGTATGGGAACGGGAGTCGGGATAAACCCAAGCGAAGCACAAAAGCTTGGTTGGATAGATGAAGCACTAATGCGCATTGGTAAAACCCGTAACATCACGGTGTTTACGCGACACTACTTGTCGGCGATTCTCTTCGCACAACAGAAGAACCTGATCCTGACTATTCCTACCAAAGCCGCTCAACTGCAGCGCAATAACCCTAGATTGTTGATCAAGCCTGCGCCATTTGCGATTGAACCCTTTGAGGTGAAGATGGCGTGGAGTCCATTGTTACAAACCAATCCAGACCACCAGTGGATGCGTCGTTTGATTAAAAGTGTCGCTAACGAAATCGAGAGTGGAGTAACGGAATAACACAGTTTTTAGGGTATTTTTTATATGAATATCCAATATAACCGGCATAAATTAGCTAAATTCATGTCCGTTAAGTAAGTTTAAGTCAGTAAAGTAAATTTGAGCTAGTCACGAAAATTTATTGAGTAGCCATAAATTAGTTTGAGAGAGATTTTATGAGCAGTCGTATTCAACAGGGAAGCTTGAACATTGATAGCACCCTCTACCAATTAATTAATGAGCAGGTGATTCCTGGAACAGGCATTGTCGCTGAAGACTTTTGGCAATCATTTGCAACCATCCTTGAAGATTTGGCTCCAAAAAATCGCGCATTGCTTATCAAGCGTGAAGATCTTCAACATCAAATTGACGTTTGGCACCAAGAGCGTGCTGGGCAAACGCTAGATCCTGTGGAGTACAAACAGTTTTTACAGCAGATCGGTTATTTGGTTCCTGAAGGCGATGACTTTCAAGTGACGACAGCGAGCGTAGAACCTGAGATCGCAACACAAGCAGGGCCGCAGCTTGTGGTGCCAATCATGAACGCACGCTTTGCACTTAACGCAGCCAATGCGCGTTGGGGCAGCCTATATGATGCGCTCTACGGAACGGACGTGATCAGTGAAAGTGATGGCGCGGAAAAGGGCGGAAGCTTTAACCCAGCCCGTGGCGCTAAAGTAGTGACTTATGCTCGCGAGTTCCTTGATGACGCAGCGCCATTAAACGGCGTCTCCCATAAAGACGTCACCAAATACAGCATCAGTAACGCTAGCATCGGCAATAAATTAATAGCGACACTCGATAACGGCGAAGAAGTCACTCTCATTGATAGCGACCAGTTCATTGGCTATCAAGGTGACGCAAGTTCCCCTTCGTGCATTCTTCTTAAACACAATAATCTGCACATCGAAATTCAAATTGACCCGAGCGCACCGATTGGTAGCGTCGATGTGGCGGGAATTAAAGATGTATTAGTCGAAGCCGCTCTAACAACCATTATGGATTGCGAAGACTCGGTTGCTGCAGTTGATGGTGAAGACAAAGCATTGGCTTACCGTAACTGGTTAGGTTTGATGAAAGGTGACCTGAAAGAGTCGCTAGAGAAAAACGGCAAAACCATCGTTCGTAGTTTGAATCCAGATCGCCAATACACCAGTGTCACTGGCGGTGAGATCTCGCTCAAAGGCCGCAGCATGTTATTTATACGTAACGTGGGTCACCTAATGACCAACCCTGCGATCATTGACGCCGAAGGTAATGAAGTACCTGAAGGCATTATGGATGGTATGATCACCTCGCTAATCGCGATACATGATTTAAAAGGCAATAGCGCTTACCAAAACTCGACCGCAAACAGTATCAACATTGTAAAACCTAAGATGCATGGCCCTGAAGAAGTGGCGTTTACCAATGAGTTGTTTGGTCGCATTGAAGATGCTTTAGGTTTAGACCGCTACACCATCAAAGTTGGCATTATGGATGAAGAGCGTCGTACTTCGGTCAACCTGAAAGAATGTATTCGTGCGGCTAAAGATCGTGTTGTGTTCATTAATACCGGTTTCTTAGACCGAACGGGTGATGAGATTCACACCAGTATGGAAGCCGGGCCATTTGCGCCTAAAACACAGCTGAAAACCATGACTTGGATTGGCGCATACGAAGATCAAAACGTTGATCTTGGCCTAGCTTGTGGCCTGCAAGGTAAAGCTCAAATCGGTAAAGGTATGTGGCCAGAGCCAGATAATATGGCGAAGATGATGGACGCGAAAATCGGACACCCACAAGCTGGCGCGAATACGGCTTGGGTACCTTCTCCAACTGCTGCGACTTTGCATGCTCTGCACTATCACAAAGTGAGTGTACCAAGCCGCCAGAAAGAGCTTCGTGAGCGAGTGAGAGCCAATGTAGACGATATCCTTACTATTCCGCTATTAGGTAATCAAAAGCTAACAGCTCAAGATATCCAAAACGAATTGGATAACAACACGCAAGGTATTCTAGGTTACGTGGTTCGTTGGATTGACCAAGGCGTAGGGTGCTCTAAGGTGCCAGATATTAACGATGTAGGTTTGATGGAAGACCGCGCTACGCTGCGTATTTCGAGCCAACACATTGCGAACTGGTTACGTCATGGAATTTGTAATGAAGCCCAAGTAATGAAAACCATGAAGCGCATGGCCGCAGTGGTTGATGAGCAAAATGCTAGCGACCCGAGCTACCGCAATATGGCACCTGACTTTGAAAACAGCATCGCATTTTCAGCAGCGTGTCAGTTGGTATTCGAAGGCTGCGCTCAACCTAGTGGTTACACCGAGCCAGTGCTGCATGCTATGCGTCTAAAACTGAAAGCGCAGGGATAGAGAAGCAACCCAATAACAAAAACAGAGAATGTAAAATACTAAAAAAAGAAACCCCCTTTAACCGAGCCCAAGGTGCCGCGCTTTTATAGCGCGGCTTTTTTTTGATTCATTTTTGTGGTGGGAAAGGTGGAAAGTGGGGCAGGTTAGTGATCACTAAGACTTAATTATTTCCGAGCCCTAATCACTGCCAGAACTTAGTTACTACCAACCTTATTTTCCGCCAAAGCAAAGATACTTAATGTCCATGTACTCATCGATGCCTTCTTTCGCACCTTCACGGCCAATTCCTGATTGTTTCACACCACCGAAAGGCGCGACTTCGGTTGAGATTAGACCATCATTAATGCCGACCATACCGTACTCAAGCGCTTCTGCAATGTTCCACACTCGGTGGATGTTCTGACTGTAGAAGTAAGACGCCAAACCATAAATCGTATCGTTGGCCATCTCGATAAGCTCTTCGTCCGTGTCGAATTTCATCACAGGCGCGACTGGGCCAAATATCTCTTGTTGAACGATGTCCATGCTGTGTTTTACATCTTTAAGAACAACAGGCTGAATGAAAAGCCCATTAAGCTCCTGAGTTGGCGTGACAGGCGCAGCACCTTGTTCAATCGCTCGGTTTATCAAAGCTTGGATGTTGTTCTTCGCATTCAGGCTGACAACAGGTCCAATCGTGACACCCTCATCTAAACCGTTACCAATCTTAAGCTGCTGAACCGCTTGATCGAATTTAGCCACAAACTCATCGTACACTTTACTGTGAACGTAGAATCGGTTTGCACAGACACATGTTTGACCTGCATTACGGAACTTCGACGCCATTGCGCCTTGAACGGCCGCGTCGATGTCAGCATCGTCAAACACAATAAAAGGTGCATTGCCACCAAGCTCCATAGAGGTGCGTTTGATGCCTTTTGCAGCTTGAGCCATCAAAATGCTGCCCACACGGGTCGACCCAGTGAAAGAGATTTTTTTGATCAACGGATGCGAAGTGAATAGGTTGCCCACTTGTTCAGGGCTTTCACCAAGAACGACTTGAAGTAGATCCTTAGGGATACCCGCTTGATAAGCCAGTTCAATCACAGCAAACGCAGAAAGCGGTGTCTCATCCGAAGGTTTCACGACAAAGCTACAACCCGCAGCTAAGGCAGGAGCCGCTTTACGAGTGATCATTGCAATCGGGAAGTTCCATGGCGTAATCGCACATGCGACACCAATAGGCTGCTTGATGGTCACCAAGCGTTTGCCAGCGACTGTGCTAGGAATGGAATCACCATAAGTGCGCTTTGCTTCTTCTGCAAACCACTCAATGAAGCTCGCGCCATACACCACTTCGCCTGTCGCTTCGGCTAACGGCTTACCCTGTTCCATTGTCATGATTCGAGCAAGGTCATCTTTGTTTTCAAGGATCAGCTGGTGCCAGCGATGAAGCAGTGCAGCACGAGATTTAGCAGGAATTTTTGCCCACTCTTTCTGTGCTAAATGAGCTCGTTCAATCGCGCTCGCTAACTCTGTTTTTGATGATACCGGTGCGTGCCCGATGAGTTCACCCGTTGCTGGATTGGTCACGGCAACCGCGTTATTCGCTTCTGTCACCATAAAAGAGAGTAAGCGCTGGTTATTAATTTCTAGCATGTGATTCCTTCTTGATGATTACTTAACACGTGTTGGTGCTGTTATTGAGTTGATGTCTATGCAGTGCTGATGATTCGCTTTAGCCTGCCAAGGTTATTCTTGCGCCCAGTTGTCTGCTTCTATCTTCGCTAATGCTTTTGCTGCTTTTTGAAGTGCGGGCAAGAATTTTATTGCTTCGTCCGGTTTCACTCGAATCACAGGTGCTTGTATCGCTAGGCCTAGGTTTGATTGACCTGTTGGTGAGGGTATCAGCACAGCGATACAGACTAAGCCTGGCAAAAACTCTTCATCATCAATAGCAAAACCTTGGATTTTCGCTTCTTCGATGTCTTTCTCTAGAGTCGAATAGTCGGTAATCGTGTTCACGGTGTATTGAGTCAGCGGCACGTTTTCAATTAATCGTCTGCGCTGCGACTTAGACATGTGTGCTAAAAACAGTTTGCCGGTAGCCGAGCAGTGCACGGGAACGCGAGAGCCGGGGTGCAGGTGAAAGCGAAGGGGGGCTTCAGTTTCAGCACGATCGAGATAGATGATTTCGCCACTTGAAAGAGCGGTCAGGTTACAACTCTCGCCGACTTCTGCTCGAAGGTTTTCAAGGATAGTGCGTCGCGCGCTGTGCATGGTGCTATTCAAAAGTAGGTTTTCGGCAAGTTTTCTGAGTCGAATACCTGAGCTGTAGTGCTTTTCGTCGCCATCTCTTTGAATGATGCCCGCCGCTTCTAACTGTTGAAGCATTCGGTGCAGCGTGGGTTTTGGCAATCCGGTCTCTTCGACTAAACCTTGCAGAGAAATAAACTCGTCTTTTTGCGCTATCACCTCTAATAGTGCAAAAAGTCGGAGGGTCGGTGTATCCCCTTGAACTTGCGGTGTTTCTGTTTGCATACAGTGATTCATCCTTGCGATATGTCTATGCCTAAGAGTGTACATACCAAATCATTATTCTTCAATTATCTGAATAAAATTTGACCTTTTTTGTTATTCCAATAATATAAATATAAATTATGGAACAATTAATCTCAATAAATGGAATTTAAAGATGAAGGCGATTGAACGGATTATTGATAAAGCTCATTTAGATCGTAAGCGCGTTGTTTTGAGTGAAGCGGAGGACCCGCGAGTGCTAGCTGCTGCAAGAATAGCAATCGACAAACAGCTCGCTCACATCACACTTGTGGGCGATGAATCGGCGATCATCGCTGCTGCAGAACTTCACCACATTAACCTCGCTGGCATTCATATTGTTTCTCCACAGGCGTCGTCACTCAAAGAAGTGCTCGCTGAGCGGCTGTATACATTAAGAAAAGCTAAAGGCATGACTTATGATGACGCCCTAGAGCTGGTTCAAGATCCACTTGTTTTTGCCAATTTGATGGTAAGGGAAGGACTGGTAGACGGCACAGTTAATGGCGCGGTTTATACCACGTCTGATGTGGTGCGAGCTGCGCTGCAGATTATCGGCCCTGCACCGGACAGCGAATTGGTGTCGAGTTTCTTCTTGATGATGCTGTGTGAGCCTTTCCATAATCTTAAAGGCGGTATGATTTTCAGCGATTGTGGTTTGGTGATTAACCCCACTGAAACCGAGCTGGCATCGATTGCGGTAGCCGCTTCTCAAAGTGCTGAGGCATTGTTAATGGAAGAGCCTAAGTTGGCGATGCTTTCATTCTCTACCAATGGTAGCGCGAAACATGAGTCGGTAGACAAGGTGCGCAGTGCTGCGCAGATAGTTAAACAGCGTTGCCCGGGAATCGCTGTAGACCAAGATGTTCAATTAGATGCGGCGATTGTCACTGAAATAGCGGCGAAAAAGTTGCCTGATTCAGAGGTCAAAGGTCAATCTAACGTGTTGATATTTCCTAACTTAGAAGCCGGTAATATCGGTTATAAGCTTGCGGAAAGGCTAGGTGGGGCTGTTGCGATTGGCCCGTTGCTGCAAGGGCTGAATCAACCAGCGAATGACTTGTCCAGAGGCTGTAGTGCCGAAGATATCTTTAATGTCATTGCCGTTACCGCGGTACAAGCGCAGCAAGGGAAAGCATCTGACTCTAAGGCTGACTCTGAAGCTGATGTTGAAGAAAGAGAAGAGTCGGAGTTTGAATTCCGGTATTAACACTCGTTGCTTAAACTAATGCGGAATCTTGCACTCATATTTACCCCCAAATAACCTAATTAGGATAGCTAATGGAGTTACCTGTTTTACTCGCCATTCTTGCCACCATTGCGGTAGGTACTTATTTCCAAACTGTCACTGGATTTGGTCTCGGTATCATTGTGATTGGGCTAACGGTCAGCCTTAATTTGGTATCCCTACCCGTTATAGCCGCGGTGGTCAGTATTGTGACCTTGTTCAATTGCTTGGTGGCGTTGATGGGTAAGCCACTGCTTGGGGAACTCAAGATTCTGGTGGTGTTAGTCATCGGTATTATTCCCGGCGTATCGATGGGCGTGTACTTGCTGGACGCGTTGAGCGAGTCGGCAACCCAAATCCTACGAGGGCTATTGGGTGCCATGGTGTTGTTCGCTGGTTTGAGCTTTATGTTTAAACCTAAAACTAGAACGGTCCGTTCGACAACCGTATCTTTCCTTGTCTCAGGATTTAGCTCTGGGTTAGCGGGGGGATTATTTGGGATGGCAGGTCCACCGATTGTTTATCATCTCTATCGGCAGCCTTTTACGCTCGATCTGGTGCGAAGCACACTGCTGATGGTGTTCGCTTGTACGTCGATGTCCCGTACTGTCAATGTCTATGCGGCAGGCGACATGGAACAAAGCATATTGTGGTTATCGGCTATTGCTGTTCCTCTGGTGGCGCTTGTCACAATGTTTGCTCGACGTTTTCCACCGCCGTTGTCCAATGATCAACTCAGAAAGCTAGTGTTTACGGTGTTAATGCTGATAGGCGGATATTTGATGGCTGTCTCTGCATGGTCGTTGTTTGGCTCCTCGTAAAACCATTCTCGACAAAGGAGGCTAGTGATTCGCTAGCCTAAGCTTCCCTGTTTAAACACGCTTTAGCATCTCAAATATGCTCCTAGATAGCCCAAACAAGCAGCTCTCTTGTACATCTAGCGTGATGTTGCTGCGATAGTACGGGCTCAAATCCACTCCCATTCCCACACCATGAATCTCAATACCGTTTTTGGTCGACTCACGTTCAATCACCTGTTTGAGATGGTTATCTAAATAGAACTGATCGTTGGCGGTACTGGTAGCGGTATCCATCGGGCAGCCGTCTGAGAACACAATCAAAACCTTTCGCTGGGCGGTGTGCTGCTGCAATCGATGACTCGCGAACTGAACCGCTTCGCCATCAATCCCTTCTTTAAAGATGTCGGCTTTACGAAGACTCGCAATGCCAAGTCGAGAACGTCTCCAATGGGTATCAAAATCCTTAAACACGATGTGCCGAACTTCGTTTAAGCGGCCCGGGTGCTTTGGTTGGCCTTGTTTAAGCCACTGCCGATAGACCTTGCCACCGTTCCAGTTATTGGTCGTAAAGCCAATAATCTCGAAAGGGATGTTGGCCAGTCCAACGGATTTGAGAATTGTATCAATCAGTAGGCTTAGCTTGTGACTGTGCTTTTGCATTGAGCCAGAGCAGTCCATCAAAAATGTGATGGCACATTGATGAGATGTACCGATGTCAGGTTGATAAAAGACAGTGCTATCCAATGGCGATGTGACGAGCTTGGTGATGGTGGTGGCGTTAACAATGCCTTCTTCTAAATGGTCCTGACGTCGGTTCCTCTGTGGTGTGGCAACAAAGCTAGTAAGCATAGCGGCTAAACGGCGAGTGTTGACTTGTCTCGCCATGATGTCATCGGTTAGCTTTTGTCTCAGTTCGAGTAATAGGGTACGCCTGACGAGTTTGTCTGCGGCGATGACTTGATCAAATTCTGAATTAAAGACCTGATAATTGGCGCCCGACAACTCGAATACCTTGCTACTGCCTGTGATGTCGGTATCGACGTCTTGATCTTGAATGTCACCATCAACAATCAAGGCAAGCGGTGCAAGGATCTTGATGTCTTCTTCAACGGTTGGTGTGGGTGAGTTATCACTTTCCTGTTCTTGGATGATTAACTCTTGTGCAAGGGCTGCAAGCTCATTGGCACTGTGTGCAAACTGTTCTTGGTCTGTTCTATGTTGCTTTAAGCGTTTAAAGCTGTGACCGAAGGTAGGCACGATGCCGGCGCGAGTCGATTCAATGGTCTCAGCAATGGGTTCCGAAACCGGAACACCGGTTAAGCGGGTGTGGATGACTTGCATCAGAGTAAACAGCAACATGCCTATTCGTGATTCGGTGAAGCCATTCTGATGATATTGGTCGCTCCAATACGCAAAGTTGAACTGAATGCTGGTGGTAACGCCTTTTAGATAAGATGGAACTTGCGATTCAATTCGCACCTGCTCGCAGAAGTCATATAACAGACGTTCGACCTCGTTTTTCGGTCGCAATGAGTAGTGAAGATCAGCATCTGAAAGCAAGAGTCGTAATGCCGATGAATCGATCTTGCCTTGCATCGAAAGCTTACTGTTTTTCAGCTCGTGGCGAGATACAAAGGTGAGATCGTTGGTGTGGGCAGACTGGTAATAACAGGGATTATTGCCTTTATAGAGTCGTTCTCCCCGATAGTTCAGATCGAGTTCACCACTGATTGCTCTGGCGACAGACACACCAATATCGAGGATCTTTTTCTGCTGAGAAGAAATATTGGCCATGGTTTACGACTCCGAGTGCGAATAATTTTGAGTATGCGCTTCCAAGGCTTCACCAAAGCAACGGAAATAGTATTCGCTAACCAGTTCTTTCTCTTCGTCTTCGCAGCGATTTAAGAATGAAAGCCTAAATGCCGTCGCTACATCGTCGAATATTTGGATGTTTTCAGCCCAAGTGAGCACTGTACGCGGAGACATCACAGTCGAAAGGTCGCCAGCCCGAAACCCGTTACGCGTTAAACCAGCGGTGGCGATCATTTTCTCTACTAATTGTTGACCGCTTTCATCGTTTAGCTCCGGGCGCTTTGACAACACTATCTTGGTTTCATGTTGTGGGTCTAAATAGTTGAGCGTAGCGATGATGTTCCATCTATCTAACTGACTGTGGTTAAGCACTTGAGTACCCGAATACAAACCTGAAAAATTACCCAAGCCAAGCGTGTTGCACGTAGCAAACAGGCGGAAAGAAGGGTGGGGAGTGATCACGCGGTTTTGCTCGAGAGAATTGTATTTGCCGTCTTGCTCTAAGAGTTGCTGAATCACAAACATCACATCAGGTCGACCCGCGTCGTATTCGTCCAATACCAATGCGATGGGTTGCTGGATACTTTGTGGAAGAATGCCTTCCTTAAACTCTGTCACCTGCATTCCATCTTTAATGACGATGCTATCTTTGCCAATGAAATCCAATCGGCTTAAGTGCCCATCTAGGTTGATCCTCAAGCATGGCCAGTTCAATCTCGCGGCAATTTGTTCAATGTGAGAAGACTTGCCCGTCCCGTGCGTACCTTGTATCAAGGTGCGACGATTTGAAGTGAACCCCGCCAATATGGCCAGCGTCACTTCAGGATCAAAACAGTAGTTAGGATCGATTTTTGGCACATACTCTCCCGCATGTTCAAACGCCATCACCGTTAGGTTGCTGTCGATGCCAAAGCACTCTCTTACACTTACTTGTCGCGTTGGTATCAATTCCGACTCTTTCATCATTCTTCCCTCTATATAACCCATTACTTGTCGCAGCTATTGCGCTATGTCGTCGATTATTAACAGCTCAACCTAAGTTAACGGCACTTTTTGTACGAAAAACTACCAATAATGTGATCCAGTTTTATTAATTAGAATGAATTGTTCCAATTTAATATAAAAAGTTGACGCGCAAAAATTCTACTACTAAGGTGAAATTGAATTCGAAAAAGAGACAATTCATTCCGAAAAATGAAATTTTGGTTAACTCAAGGAGAATGGAAGAATGAGCGAGCAAGAAAAACGTACGGTTGTTTCCGGCACAGTAACAATGACACCATCAGAAGCGTTCGTTGAAACTATGGTTGCTAATGATGTTACCGATATGTTCGGCATCATGGGGTCGGCATTTATGGACGCAATGGATATCTTTGCTCCTGCTGGCATTCGATTGGTTCCAGTAGTACACGAGCAAGGCGCTGCCCACATGGCAGATGGTTATTCTCGTGTATCGGGTCGCCACGGTGTAGTCATCGGGCAAAATGGCCCTGGTATTAGTAACTGTGTAACAGCAATTGCAGCTGCGTTCTGGGCACATAGCCCGGTCGTCATTGTGACGCCAGAGACAGGCACTAAAACAATGGGCTTAGGTGGTTTCCAAGAATGTAACCAGCTTCCAATGTTCCAAGAGTTTACTAAGTATCAAGGACACGTAACGCACCCAGATCGTATGGCGGAATACACAGGTCGATGCTTCGACCGTGCGATGAGTGAAATGGGTCCAACTCAACTGAACATTCCACGTGACTATTTCTACGGTGAAACTCAAACCGAGATCCCTAAACCCGCGCGTTTAGACCGTGGTCCAGGTGGTGAGAAATCTCTGAATGAAGCAGCAGACCTGATAGCTGAAGCGAAATTCCCAGTCATCATTTCTGGTGGCGGTGTGGTAATGGCTGATGCAGTTCAAGAGTGTGCGGCACTGGCAGAAAGATTAGGCGCACCCGTAGTGAACAGCTACCTGCACAATGACTCGTTCCCTGCTAGTCACCCATTATGGTGTGGTCCTTTAGGCTACCAAGGTTCGAAAGCAGCAATGAAGTTGATGGCTCAAGCGGATGTGGTTATCGCTTTGGGTACACGTCTTGGTCCATTTGGTACCTTGCCTCAACATGGCATGGACTACTGGCCGAAGAACGCGAAAATCATTCAGATTGATGCAGACAACAAGATGCTTGGTCTGGTTAAGAAGATTTCGGTTGGTATCTGTGGTGATGCAAAAGCAGCAGCGGTTGCTCTATCTGAAAGGTTGGAAGGTCGTGCACTGTTGTGTGACAACAACAAAGGCGCTCGCCAAGATACCGTCGCTACAGAAAAAGCACTTTGGGAAAAAGAGCTTGATGAGTGGACACACGAACGTGACTCTTTCAGCTTGGATATGATTGAGGAAAACTCACACGAGACTCCGTTCTCTGGTGGCGAATACTTACACCCACGCCAAGTATTGCGTGAGCTAGAAAAAGCGATGCCAGAAGACGTAATGGTCTCGACGGATATCGGTAACATCAACTCAGTGGCAAACAGCTACTTACGCTTTGAGAAACCACGTAGCTTCTTTGCTGCAATGAGTTTCGGTAACTGTGGTTACGCATTCCCGACCATCATTGGTGCGAAAGCAGCGGCACCTCATCGCCCCGCTATTTCATATGCAGGCGACGGTGCGTGGGGCATGAGCTTGATGGAAACCATGACATGTGTTCGCCATAACATTCCAGTGACAGCCGTGGTATTCCACAACCGTCAATGGGGTGCGGAGAAGAAGAACCAAGTCGACTTCTACAACCGACGCTTTGTTGCCGGTGAGCTTGAAAACCAAAGCTTTGCAGAGATTGCACGAGCAATGGGTGCTGAAGGTATCACGGTTGATAAGCTTGAAGATGTAGGTCCAACCTTGCAAAAAGCCATCGACATGCAGATGAACGAAGGCAAAACAACCATCATTGAAATCATGTGTACTCAGGAGTTGGGCGACCCGTTCCGCCGAGATGCACTATCAACACCGGTTCGTTTCCTAGATAAATACAAAGATTACGTGTAAGTCATAGGAAATTTGTCCGGCGGCAGATATCTCGAGAGTGTTAGAGAAAGTGCTATCGAGAATGTGGTCGGGCAATACCAACGGGTATTGGCAAGTACTTAGGTGAAGAACGTAAACGCTTAGTTCAATAATTTCCAGTTAAACATTAGAACACTAATTAAATGTTCATTAGGGAAATAAGTGGTTATTGCTATATAAACTTTGTTACTCGTTATTATTAATCGACCATTAACTCATAGCTACTTAGTGAATGGTTCTAATACTGATACTTGTTTATGAAGATATATACTTATTATCATTTTAGAAAAAATAAAATAACGACACTAGTTGACTATTGGTCAATCGTTATTATTGGTCAATCGTTATTATTGGTTGATTTTTATCATCGATTGATAGGGTTGTTTATATTTGGATCTTACCGAATTTAAATTAAGTGAACCGTAGTATGTATGTTGTGAAAAATAAACATTATATAAGCTCACTCGACGAGCTGTATAAAATAATCGATTCACTCATTAAAGAGTGTAATGGGCATCGTGGTTTGATTTATAACGTGTGTGATTATGAAAATAATAACTTGATGCCAAGCTTAGGTCGCTCAAATCGAAAGAATATTCGCCGTGTCGAACAAGAGTTTCTTTCGACCGTGAGGGTTTATGGCGGGCATTCGTTGAATACACACCAGATAAACGATTGGTTATTGATGTGTTTAGCCAAGAAACAGGGGTTTCCAACCCGTTTACTTGAGTGGACAGATAACCTGATTAATGCGCTGTGGTCTGTATGTCATAGCCAAAGTAAAGACTGTATCAATATTATTAAAGCCATTGATTATCATAAGGTTAGTGTTTTTTACTCACCATGTGACTTCAATAAGACTCAGATATTCAATGTGGCTGATTGTGATCAGCAAGAGCAAAGAAAGGATAAGTGGTATTCCATTCACCCATTTAAGGAAGGTGGCAATGATGCCATTCAGCCTTTGTACGATGAGAAAGAATATTCAAACGGTCTAGTGTCCGTTCATATTCTTCCATCAGCGAAAGTAAACCTGATAAAGGAATTAACCTCCATGAATGTTTTAAATGAACCGACAGAATATATTGAAGAGAAACTGGCTGATTTGAAAAATGAAGCCCATGTAGATGGTAATCAAGCAATTAATAAAGGTGAGGGTAATATCGAATTACAAGTTAATACTCATGATCGCCAGCTTGAGCAGTATGGCCGAAAGTACCATCAAGATTTTGACTTCGACTAAAGTCTAATATTTCTAATTATTTTATTTAGACCTCGTATAAATCTAGTGAGTGACTGTGTAAATAAAATTAGAGCACTAATTAATTTATAAAAAGATGAAATCTGTGAGCTTAAAGATTGTTTATAAAGTAACTCGAAGTTAGAGTGGCGAAGCTTGTTATCAAGTTGTTAAATTTCACAGATCTAGTTTAAACACTCTAATAAAAAAGTGGCGCAAAGCTACTGAAATTTAAACCAATAACGAAAACATAAAGGATTCTGGAATATGAATATGCAAACCAATGCAGCGACATTCGTGCTGGAAAACCAAGTCGACACCGCCTTTTTACAGTCTTTTAGTGATGCATGGAATAACCATGATATTGAAGCGCTAATGTCGTTTATGACCGAAGACTGTGTCTTCCACACCGTGGCTGGAGAAGGCGAACTTGGCAACACTATCGAAGGGTACGAAGCCGTTCGCAATAGCTTTGAATTGGTTTGGCAGAACTTTCCAGATGCAGCTTGGAGCGACCCTGTCCACTTTGTGTGTGGTGACCGCGCGGTAAGTGAATCAACGTTCTCTGCGACTAACCCTGATGGCACTGTCATCGAAGCTCGTATGGTTGATGTGTTTACCCTGAAAGAGGGAAAAATCAGCGTAAAAAATGCCTTCCGTAAAACACGACCTCTTTTGACTCCTAACAACACTCCCAAGAGCTAGACACGAAACCACAACCCGTTCACGTGTTATGACTAGGAGAGTCGAATTATGAGTTTAGTAATGGAACAACCGGCAGCCGATGTGTCGCCAAAGGTGAAAAGCACCCAAGCACAAGAAAGTACCCAAGCAAAAGAAAGATACGATCCAAAATACGATCCACTTAAAGACAAGAGCCCAGGTCACGGTAAGGAATACGCCCCGACTTATTGGGTAGATACCGCAGGCGCGCCACCTGAAGATGATGGTCCAATTACATCGGATATGGATGTGGATGTGGCGATAATCGGTTCAGGCTACACAGGCCTAAGCACCGCGATACACCTTGCTGAAATGTACGGCATTAAAGCGACTGTGATTGAAGCTAACCGTATGAGTTGGGGCTGCAGTACCCGAAATGGTGGCCAGGCTCAGTGTGCGTCAGGACGTTTGAAGCGTTCTCAGTGGATTGAACGCTGGGGACTAGAAACCGCACTGAAAATGCATCGCGAATGCGTCGATGGTATGAACACCTTTAAGTCTCTGATCAAAGACATTGATTGTGACCCACAGTCGGGCGGCCACTTATACGTTGCCCATCGTCCCAAAGTGATGGCAACACTTGAAAAAGAAGCCAAGTTGCTGCGCGACACGTTCGATTACGATGCGCAGATCTTAGATGCGGAAACCGTAAAGCGTGATTACGTTGGTGATCAAGAAGCGGCAGGCGCAATGCATGAGCCAGAAGGTATTGGTATCCATGCAGGGAAACTGGCGTTTGGCTATCTAAGAAAGGCGAGAGCACTCGGTGTAAAAGTGCATCCAGCTAGCCCTGTTATGGGTTGGGAAACACGCAACGGTGTGCATTACCTAAAAACGCCCGGCGGTGTTGTGAAGGCACGTTCTGTTGGGGTTTGTACCGGTGGATACACTAGCCAAGGTTTGCATTCAGAGCTTAAGAATCGCTTGTTGCCGGTACTTTCTAATTCGATGGTGACGCGTCCGCTAACTCAAGACGAAATTGCCGCGTGTAACTTCAAAACCAATCAGGTGATTACTGATACCCGAATCCTGCGTCATTACTACCGTTTGTTACCCGATAACCGAGTGCAGATAGGTACACGCAGTGCCATCAGTGGCAAGAACGCACCTGAAAAGAAATACGAAGACATGTTGAGAGCGGATTTAACCCGAAAATTCCCGTCTCTCGATCAGATCAAAATCGATTATTCATGGTGGGGGTGGGTGGATGTTAGCCACGATATGATGCCAAGAATCTATCAGCCGAATCCAAAGCAATCCATCTTCTACGCACTAGGGTATGGCGGCAATGGTGTGATGTATTCCGCTCAAGCAGGCAAGCGCCTTGCCCAGTGGATCGCAGGTGAAGGTCACACGCTCGACTTACCAATATTTGAATCAAAACTTCCGTTCCCCAACGTGAGGGAAGTGGTGGAATCTGAGATGTTTGCACCATTTCGAAGAGTAGGGCAGCGGTTCCTTTATCAGTGGTATTCGTTAAAGGATGAAAGGCTGTAACTACCCGAACATTGTTTCCAAAATAGGGAAATAGAATTACGACCAGGAAAGTTGTACCAGGTCACCTTGTGAGCAAAGTACAGGCAGGACGTCTGTATGATAGGAAAGGTTAAGACTATGAAATTGATTAAAAATAAAATTATTGCTGGTGTCACTATTGTAGCAACAGCGGTGTTATCTCATACCGCGGCAGCAGCGAATTTTAAAATGGCTATCGGCGATGCTGCTGGTGGTACGCAGTGGGAATTAGCGACCTCATTCTCTGAACTGATGGAGCAAAAAACAGACGGTAAAGTGAAAATCGACCTGTTCCCGAATGGCCAATTAGGCAATGAGCAAGACACCGTAAACGACGCAGCAATCGGTCTTCTCGACTTCTCTGTACTGGCGATCAACAACGTGACGCCTTTCTCTCCAACCGTTGGTCTATTGACCATGCCTTACGTGATTCAAAGCGCAGAAGAAGCAGTGCTACTGACTCAAGGTCAAGTAGGCCAAGATTTAGTTGATAACACGATTCGTGACGCTGGTGTTCGTATTGTCGGTTGGGCTTATTCTGGCTTTAGGGTTTTGACCAACTCGAAAAAGCCTGTTGCTTCACCAGAAGATTTGAAAGGGCTAGTGATTCGTGTTCCTCGTAACGAAATCATGATCGCGTCTTATCAAGCATGGGGCGTAAACCCAACGCCAATGGCGTGGTCTGAGACTTTCACTGGCCTGCAACAAGGCGTGGTAGATGGACAAGATAACCCTTACATCACAGTCCACGCGATGAAATTCAACGAAGTACAAAAGTACGTGACCAACATTCGCTACATTTTCTCTTTGGAACCTCTAATTGTGAGTGAAACGGTCTTCCAACAACAGACTCCTGAAATGCAAAAAATCATTCTTGAAGCAGGTCAGGAAGCGACAGAGCACAGTTTTGCTTATCTAGAAAATACGGAAAACAAGATCCGTGAAGAGCTACAAGCGAAAGGCATGGTATTCACAGACCCAGCAGACAACGAGCAAGAGTGGATCAGCAAGGTGACTAAGTCAGTTTGGCCTAAGTTCTACTCAAGCATTGGAGGCAAAGACAAGCTAGACGACGTTCTTGAGTTACTAGGTAGAAAGTAACGATTAGATTCGCCCTATCTGCTGTTCTGCGCTACTTAATCACCTAGCGATAGAACAGTGAGATAGGGCATTTACATGGCTGTACTCGTTGATCTGTTCTGTACCTGATCTTTTTAGGACCGTGAGCGACTGGTTGTCATGTGGAAATTAACATTGGAGGTTATATGTCAGTCGCTAAAACAATAAAAAAGCACCTGAACAACATTGAGGAATATACATGTTGTCTGCTGCTCGCAAGCTTTGTCCTATTGCTGTTCACACAAATCCTTACTCGTCAGTTCTTTGATTACTCTATCCCTTGGGGGGATGAGGTCGCTACTTACATGTTCGTTTGGTTTGCCTATCTAGGGGCTGTTGTTGCGGCCAAGATGTCGGCGCACAACCGAGTGAGCTTTCACTTTAAATTCTTTCCGCCAATCGTGCAGACCGTGAGTGAAACCATCGCTGACTTCTTATGGCTCTGTTTCAACGGCTACTTCGTTTACCTCAGCTACGACTTCGTGTTCAACAAAATGAATCTGTTTTGGAAGTCTCAGACTACAGGTATCCCGATGAAGTACTTCTACATGATTTTACCTATCGCGTTTTCACTGATGATGATTCGAATTATCTGGAACAACTATGAGCGTTTATTCAAAGGCGCAACCAACGAAGATCCAGAAGTCAAAGAGCTGCGCAAAATGACGGCACAAAAGTCCGCGCAATAGTCATCACAGAGAATAGTCGTAATAGAGAGATGTAATAATGGAATCCTATTTAACTCTAATTTTATTTGGTGGCTTTTTAACGCTGTTAATCCTTGGCGCACCAATCACAGTATCACTGGCTGGCGCTTCGATGGCGGCCTATATGTTGCTCGACAAAAATCCCATCGCTTTAGTACAAATCGCGTTTACCTCGGTGGGTAACTTCCCGCTAATGGCCCTGCCAGCCTTTGTTCTTGCGGGTGCATTAATGGAGGCGGCGGGTATCTCCAAACGTCTGGTGGATATCGCCGAAAGCTTAGCGGGTCCCGTAACAGGTGGCCTTGGCGCAGCAACGGTAATGGCGTGTCTTTTCTTTGGTGCTATCTCGGGTTCAGGCCCTGCAACCACCGCTGCGGTAGGCATGCTAATGGTGCCTGCGATGGTCAAGCGTGACTACGATAAGAGCTACGCATCGGCCGTTACGGCTGCATCCGGAGGCTTGGGGATTATTATTCCACCATCCATTCCTTTGGTTATCTTTGGTATTTCTGCGATGGGCTTAATGGCGCCACCAGAAGCTATTGCTCAACATGGTCAATTCGCTTCTTTATCGATTCCAAAACTGTTTGTCGCAGGCGTTGTGCCTGGTTTCATCATGGCATCGACATTGGTACTGACCAACTATTTCATAGCCAAGCGTGAAGGCTATAAAGGGCTCACTGAAAGTTGGTCATTTGGTGATGTAAGGCATTACTTGCGTCGAGGTTTATGGTCGATACTGGCGCCATTCTTGATTCTAGGTGGTATCTACAGCGGTATGTTCACACCAACAGAATCAGCGGTTGTGGCAATTTTTTATTCGCTGTTTGTGGGTGTATTTATTCACCGCGAATTGTCGTTTAAAAGTGTGATGAAATCTCTATCGACCACGACATGGATCACCGGACGTGTGTTGTTGATCCTCTTTGCAGCAACAGTATTTGGACGCTTGTTGATCGAGCAAAAAATTCCGGTCGTGGTGGCTGAATCATTACTCAGTTTTACCGACAACATGTACATGGTGTGGGCGCTAACCATTACCTTGTTGTTGTTCATCGGCATGTTTATGGAAACCTTAGCGGCGATCATGATCATCGTGCCAGTGTTACTGCCAATCATGTACATGCTGGGCGCTGATCCAACTCACGTGGGCATCGTGGTGGTGTGTACCTTATCGATAGGTTTTGCAACGCCGCCGCTTGGGGAAAATATCTTTGTCGCCTCGGGAATAGGGGGTTCCACGGTTGAACAAATCACCGCGAAGATCCATCCCTTTGTTCTTGCTTCTGTTGTGGGCGTTTTCGTTATCGCTTTCTTCCCACAAATTACGCTTTGGCTACCGTCCTTAGTCGGCTATTAGGAGAGATAACCATGAATTTATCCAGAATCATCCTCATTGGTTGTGCCGTGTTTGCAGTGGTGAGTGGTATTAGTTTACGTGCGGAACACTCTGAAATAGAGAAAGAAGCCAAGCCTGTCAATGTGCTCGATATTTCTGAACCACATGTGGTCAGTAAGGCTGAAAGAAGAGCCAAAACCTTGCTTGCCAAGGCAGTGATACACGTTCAAAAAGAGGGCGACGATAGCGTCAAAGACTTCATGAGTGACCCTGAATATATCGATGGTGAGCTTTATGTGTTTGCGTTGGGCATTGATGGCCAATTCCTTGCCAGCGGCGGCTCGTCAATGGTGTTAGTGGGTGACAGTGTTTTAGATACGCAAGACGTCTACGGTAATCCTTTTTTCCGTGAAATGATCACCAAAGCAGTACACAACGGTTTTGGTGAAGTGAAGTATCACTGGACCAATCCGACCGATCGAATGGGTGAGCCGAAAACGACTTTCTTTGAACGTGTGGGTGATGTGATTGTCGCTGTCGGTTATTACCCTGAACGTTCCAGTGCGGCCGAAGCAAAGAATTTACTGGCGAGAGCGATGACCGCGATAGTGGAGTCAGAACAAGAGAGCCTAAATGAGTTTAATGATGCCGATGGCAGCTTTGTAGAAGGGGATTTGTATGTGTTTGTGATGGATATGAGCTCTGGAAAGTTGCTGGCGCATGGGGTCTCTCCTGAGCTAGTTGGGCGTTCGCACAGCGAGATTCTAAGCCCTGACGATAAGCCAATTCTTACTGAGATGTTGAACCTTGCGAAAGAAAACGGCCGAGGTGTTTACACTTATCGTTGGTTGAACCCGCTGTCGAGTAAAGTCGAAACCAAGCACACGTATTACCGTGTTATCGACAATAAGCTAGTAGGGGTCGGTTATTACACAAATTCAAACAAGACGTAAAAATGAATATTCTATGATCGTAAGTCTATTTAAATTAATGGCTTACGACTCTTTTTACCCCTAAAAATAGGAGTGTGTAAAAAAGCAATTTAGTAAAATCCACACTGTGAAATTTTTGTTGTGAAATTGTGACAAAAATACAAGTAGTATGAAAAACATGGAAACCACACAGTAAAGAACAATTTTGAAAAGGGTCAATTGGGATGTTTGACCTTAATGAAATTTAAAGCCGTACGAGGGATAGACTATGAATATGCTGACACTAGACAAAACAGAACTTCACAGAAACCATTCAACTTTTATTGCTGAAGCTGTCTTTGCCGTCGAAATGGTGAAAGCAGACAAGCAACTCGAAAAGCAGAAAATGGCGAAACAGTTGCTTGATACTCTATTCCCTCTCGAGTCTGGTTCTCACGAAGATGTAGTGAGCTACGAGATTGACTACCGACACGTTCAGGTTTATTTCAAAAACGGTGAACACACAGGTTTGAAACGCGCTAAACACTTTGTAGCTTACACAGGTGATAAATCTAAGCCTTCAGCAATCCTATTCCGTGATGAAAGCGGTACGCACGTTGAAGTGACAATCGGTGCTCGTAAAGGCACTGGCCGCCTGGAGTTGGTTGATATTCAAGATATCCAATTAGAGACGTGCACTACGTTTGGTCAAACTGAGGCCAGCCGTTCTTCTGGCATCCGTCACTGGGTGAGCTTAGTAAAAGGCGATGAAAGTGGCCGCCCGAATGCATCAAGTGAAGACAAAGAGTTCACTGCGAAAAATGGTGAAGACTATAACCTAGGTTTTTGCTTCGCAATCTAACGAACTGTCTTTGAAATGTGCAGTGCTGATCTGTGAGACGCAGCACTGACATTTGAGCACTGATTTCTCTTTTACCTTTGGTAACTTTCCCCGCCCCTATAGCGGGGCTTTTTTATTAGAGCTATAAGTAAATTGGGTGATTATTAAAATTATCGGCAAAAAGTTTGGATGTGATTTTACGGTGCGTCATTTTAATTTAAATTGTTGTATTTGAAGGTTTTTATTTTTTATTTTATTCTGTTTTTATTGGGTTAACTATCACTATCAACGGTGGTTTGGGTGACTATTGAGCTAAAACTCAGTCAAAATGCTTTGAGCTGTGCTATAATGTGCGCCTTGGGATTGAGCCAGTAAGTCCATTTGTCACTAACTATTGTGATTTTTATTGCCTTTTATTTAGGCGGTTCGGCGAGCCAATCAAGTAGTAATTGGATACGGAGAGCGTCCTTATATTCGTTGATTCGGATATGCGAACATCATAATTTATGAGTTTTAAATCAAAAAAATACAGTATTGATTCTACTGACTATCAAGTTGGTCAAGATAACGTCAGTAAATGGGGCATGGATGTCCATAACACAGTCTTCGTAGCCTCAGTAGGCTTATCTCTTCTCTTCATCATCACTCTTCTTGCTCTTCCTCCTGCAGATGCTAAAGCTGCAATTGATTCTATTAAGGGTGCTGTTCTATCAAAGTTTGACTTCCTGTTTATGTGGGGAGCTAACATCATGCTAGCGTTTGCTGTTGTTCTTGCTTTTTCACCGTTGGGTAAAATCCGTTTAGGTGGTGAAGACGCGACGGCGGACTATTCAATGTCATCTTGGATTGCGATGTTATTCGCAGCAGGTATGGGTATTGGACTTATCTTCTGGGGTGTTGCAGAGCCAACAGCATTCTTCACGAACTGGTTCGGAACGCCATT
The DNA here is from genome assembly GCF_013114515.1 of Vibrio sp. AIC-3. Classification (NCBI taxonomy): domain Bacteria; kingdom Pseudomonadati; phylum Pseudomonadota; class Gammaproteobacteria; order Vibrionales; family Vibrionaceae; genus Vibrio; species Vibrio sp. AIC-3. The sequence continues at coordinate 64,221 of NZ_VTXG01000011.1, forward strand.
AGACGCAGAACCTTTCACAGCCGCTGGTCGTGAATTAGCACTGGGCGCAACCGTATTCCACTGGGGTTTTCATGCATGGGCTATCTATGGCATGACGGCGCTTTGTCTGGCGTACTTTGTTTATAACAAAGGCTTACCGCTATCAATGCGTTCTGTGTTTTACCCAATTCTGGGTGAGCGTGTGTGGGGCAAAACTGGTGATGTAATCGATGTACTAACCGTACTGGTTACTCTGTTTGGCCTTGCGACTTCATTGGGCTTAGGTGGTACACAAGCAGCAAGTGGTATTAGCCACGTGTTCGGCTTGGAAAACAACATCTTCCTTCAGCAATCTATCATCGTTCTGATCATGGGCTTGGCGATCATCTCTGTACTACGTGGTATGGACGGTGGTGTTAAGTTCCTAAGTAACCTGAACATGGTTATTGCATTCATATTCCTTGGTCTTATCGCTGTATTGAACTTCACAACTGTGCTTGATTCAATGGCAACGGCGGCAACGGGCTATGTGAAAAATATCGTAGCTTTGAGCCAAAGTGCGGGTCGTGAAGACACAACATGGCTGCATGGTTGGACTGTGTTCTACTGGGCATGGTGGGTAGCGTATGCACCTTTCTTCGGTATGTTCGTAGCGCGTATTTCTAAAGGCCGTACGGTTCGTGAATTCCTACTTTGCGTATTGATTATCCCAACATTGGTGACTTCAGCTTGGATGTCTATCTTCGGTGGCGTAGCTATCGAGCAAGTGATTAATCAGGTGGGGCAACTTGGCCTCGACCAAGGCATTACAGACGTATCTCTAAGCTTGTTTTACATGCTAGATGCTTACTCGTTCGGTAGCATTCTGTCTGTTCTCGCAGTCGCGCTGATCATCGTGTTCTTCGTTACAACGTTGGACTCAGGTTCTATCGTTATCGATGGCATGACGGCGGGTGGTAAATTAGAAGTGCCAGTGAAACAGAAAGTCGTTTGGGCGGTTATCTCAGGTGCTATCGCGATGGTGATGCTGTGGATTGGTGGTACTCAATCAATCCAAGCTCTGCAATCTATTACGATTATTGCAGCACTGCCGTTTACGATCATTCTTTTGATTGGTTGTGTGAGCTTGTTGAAAGGCCTACTGACAGAAGTCGGTAAAGGGCAAGAAACGGTTACTCCGGCCACTAAGTAAGTACCTCTAGATAGGAACTTACTCTAATCAGCAGATTCAAAGCTCCCTTGCACCGCGTGCAAGGGAGCTTTTTTATGCCGTAGAAGACATCAGCGAAAGAGAAACAAAAAAGAGCCACAAGTGAGTAGTCATTTGTGGCTCTTTTAGTTCTTGGCTCTTAGTTATTAGTCTAGGTGCCCGGTTCTAGCTATGAGCGGGTTTACGCTTACGCGTTCAATTCGTGCTGAATAACGTAATCCAAAGCACCAACAACAGCAGCAACTTGAGCATCGTTACACTCTTCGTCTGTTACTTTGTCACTGTCTGGGTAAACCTCTGTGGTTGTACCGTACTTACAGTCAGTCACGCCGCCACATAAGCCAAGCTTCTTCATTGGGTAGTTGATCACGCCGTGTTGAGTGACGTCTGAACCAATGATCTTGCCTTCGTCATCCGCAGGCGCAATGTGGGTTACTTTTTCAACTGAAGCGATGACAGCAGCTTGGAATTCAGGTTGTGGGTTTTCAGTATCGCCAACAGTGTAGAAACCGTCTGGGATCATACCTTCGATGTACTCAATGCCATCACGAGCTGCGAGTGCAGGTCGGAATTCAGTTTCATCAGAGTCAGTCGTCTCATGCAGGTCAACGTGAACCAATACTTCTGGCAGAGACGCTACTAGAGCTCGTAGGTTTGCTGATTCTTCTGCTGGCGTACCGTCGTAGAAAGAGCGGTTTGGATCAACAGCATTTGGATTCCAGCGGTTGATCACTTCGTAGCCCCAAGGGCTCACACAAGGTGCGACAACAATGTTGAAGTGCGCCGTGTATTTTTCTGCTTGAGTCGCAGCGAATTTGATCGCGCCATGCACGCCACTGGTTTCGTAACCGTGAACACCACCTGTCACCAGAATCGTCGGCTTTGACTCGTCCCAGTTTTTGCTCTTGATAGCGAAGAGTGGGAAGCGAGCTTCGTCGTAGCTCAGTGCGCCGTATTGTTCGATGTCAAAGCGGTCTGCAAGTGCTTTAATCTTTGGTACAACTTCTTGCTGGTATTCACGCTTAACCGTTCGTTGAGCTAACCATGCTTCACGTTCTGCTTGTTGCCATTTTTGCCCTGGCTTACCAATCGGGTAGGTAGATTCACTTTTCATCTATACTTTTTCTTTTATGTTCGTGAAAGATTAAGACAGATTATTCCTGTCTAACAGAGACAGCAATAGAAAACACAACTTGTGACTTTATTTTTTACAGACTCATAACTTTGATGAGTGAATTGATGGTGTTACATTTTATTGATGGTTCAATTCTTTATAAAGAGACAACAAAATGGCTGGAGCAAGTTTACTAACACTGTTAGATGACATTGCAACCGTGTTGGATGATGTCGCATTGATGTCTAAGGTAGCCGCTAAAAAAACCGCAGGCGTATTAGGTGACGATTTAGCCCTTAACGCCCAGCAGGTATCCGGTGTTTCTGCTGAAAGAGAAATCCCAGTGGTATGGGCGGTCGCAAAAGGCTCATTTAAAAACAAGCTGATTTTGGTTCCGGCAGCACTATTGATCAGTGCATTCATTCCTTGGTTGATCATGCCACTACTGGTGATTGGTGGTCTGTTTCTTTGTTTTGAAGGGGCAGAGAAAATCTTAGAAAAGCTTTTTCCTCATGCTCATCAACACGAAGAGAAAGATGAGGAAAGCAGCTCGGGTGAATCTGTTGAAGAGTATGAGAAGCGAAAGGTCTCAGGCGCAATTCGTACCGACTTCATCTTATCTGCGGAAATCATTGTAATTGCGCTGGGTACCGTAACGGGTACAAGTATCGTGACTCAGATTCTTGTGGTGAGTTTGATAGCGGTTGTGATGACGATTGGTGTTTATGGCTTAGTGGCAGGGATCGTTAAGCTGGATGATTTAGGTTTCTATCTCCAACGCACATCAAATGGGAGTGCCATTAAAACCCGATTGGGTAATGGGTTAGTCGCATTTGCACCAAAGCTAATGAAGATGCTTGCGGTTGTCGGCACGGCTGCGATGTTCTTGGTTGGCGGCGGTATTGTGGTACACAACGTTCCAGCAATTCATCACTTAATTGAACCGATTATTATGGACTTCAGTGGACATACGATTGCGACTGCGGTGGTACCAACGCTATTAAATGGTGTGATTGGGGTTTTATCTGGATTGATTGTCGTTGCTATTTGGACTGCTATCGGAAAAATTCGCGGTAAGTAATCGTTAAATTACTGCTGGGAATAAGACAGTCTTTTATCGAAACAAAAAAGGGTCACCATAATTACTATGGTGACCCTTTTCGCTAAATGGAGGGTGTTTATTTAACAGCCCAAGTGCTTATTTTACAGACCAAGCAATCGCCTCGCCGCCACGGATTGGCACAACGATGTCTGAACCGAAAGGCATCGTTTCAGCAACATTCCACTCTTCTTTAACGAGCGTAATTGTATCTGAGTTACGTGGCATACCGTAGAAGTCTGGGCCATTGTGGCTCGCGAATGCTTCTAGGTTCTCAATCTTGCCTTCTAAATCGAATACTTCAGCGTACAGTTCAACCGCAGCGTGCGCTGTGTAAGAACCTGCACAACCACACGCTGACTCTTTTGCACCTTTAGCGTGTGGTGCAGAGTCTGTACCCAAGAAGAACTTCTTGCTACCGCTTGTTGCTGCTTCAATAAGTGCTAACTGGTGTGTGTTGCGCTTAAGGATAGGTAGGCAGTAGAAATGTGGCTTAATGCCGCCAACCAACATGTGGTTGCGGTTATAAAGCAAGTGGTGAGCAGTAATGGTTGCCGCTACGTTCTCGTTAGCGTTCTTAACGAAAGTCGCAGCATCTGCCGTCGTGATGTGCTCTAGAACGATCTTCAGGTTTGGGAAGTCGTTAACAATTGGTGCTAGAACTGTGTCTAGGAACTCTTTTTCACGGTCAAAGATATCAACATCGTGAGCCGTTACTTCACCGTGTACCAGCAGCAACATACCCACTTCTTGCATTGCTTCGAGTACGTGGTAAATCTTTTGAGCTGAAGTTACACCTGAATCAGAGTTAGTCGTCGCGCCAGCAGGGTATAGCTTCGCTGCTACAACAGCGCCAGATTCTTTCGCTTTACGAATTTCATCAGGTGTTGTGTTGTCTGTCAGGTAAAGTGCCATTAGAGGCTGGAATTGTTCACTTGGCTGCTCTGCCATGATGCGTTCACGGTAAGCAAGAGCCATTTCGGTATCGGTTACCGGTGGGATGGTATTTGGCATGATTAACGCTCGACCATTGTAACGGCTGATATCGCGAACTGTATCTTTTAATACTTCGCCATCGCGTAGATGAACGTGCCAGTCGTCAGGACGAGTAATCGTAAGTTGTGTCATTGAAGGCTCCCACCATTTGAAGTGTTATGTAGTTGGAGCCTAAACTCAGCGAAATCTGTGAAAGCAATCGCTTACGTTTAGGCGACAGGATGATAGTGGAAAAGTACTTTCATTTCATCCTATTTTTAACTCTTCATGGCTAGGAGCTTGTTTTTATGGATATTTTATTCGGTATCTATTTGTTAATAAGGGTTAGCGGGTGGCTACCCACAGACCATGGATCATTCCTGGAACCCAGAAGAAGAAAGTAAGAATGATATTAATCACCAAATCTTTCCCGGCGCCGCGAGCGAAGAACACGCCAACAGGCGGAAGCAGTACACATAAGATGATAATGACGAGTTTGTTCATGATAAATCCTTTTTATTCAATGAAAGTTCAATGCGGTAAACGTGTTCATATTATAGAACGTCTCGAGAGTGTTACTGCATTGCTGCCTTAATGTATCAAGATAGAAAGCTAAACATCTCAAGATACTAGCCTAGTATCAAGTGTTTAATGCCTGCCAGTTCGACTAAAGTTAGATTGGATGTAATAGTGAGGTTTGAGTTGAAATTGTTTAAATTGAAACATAAATAGTGTGCAGTCTAGCGTTAAACTAGTTACGAATAACTAGTTTAACGCTAGCGTCTTAGGATTATTTCCAAAGCTCTAATCCATTTTCGGTATCAACCCAAAGCTCTAATCCATTTAGGTAGCTGTCTCCTGTGGCCCTAAAGCCTGTTAACTGCTCATCTGCGGTTAGAGTATATTCATCGGCATAGTGACCTGAGTAAGATTTGTTACCACAGGTTAACAGTAAGCCACCAGATCTATTATATAGAAAGAGTCGAGACATATCGTTTCCAGACCCAAACTCTGTGGGTCCCCAGAGAGCTCTAACTCTACCTATGTCAGAAACGTTTATTGTATGTTTGGCTCCGCCAGTGCCTCCAATATGAGCACCTCCTACCTGCGAGATAGAATCTACAATAAACCCACAGCCAAACGTCACTTGAGCATTGATACGAGTATCAAATAGATAATCATCACCAATGTCATCACCAAGGAATTTAATTGGATGCCCTGGAGGTGTTTCATCGACGCAAGCAGTAAATCGAACACTCGAATTGACATCATTTGTACTAACAACTCCATCTGCCATGTTTACGGAACGATGATAGCTAATTCCACTTGTTCCTTGGTCACTAGCCCAGTAGTTAACGTCAATTGGCCAGTTGTGATTAGTAAACAAACGGCCACTAGTATTGCCATCATCATATAGGCTTTGAAGTTCCATCGCCGTTGGCAATCGTGCTCCTCTAGCTTGGCACAAGTAATTAGCAGTGTGCCAATCGTGAGAAGCCGTGGTGATACCATTTAAAGCGGTAGTACCGTTACCAACTTGAGGTGTGGCGATGATTTCAGCATCTTTAGTATCTGCGTACATCAACGGTGGTAGGTAGATATTCACTGAGACGATTGGCTCATATGGGTTACCGACGTAACCTTGCAAAATTCCTGTGGCATAGCCCCCTTTTCCATCAGACACAACATAGGACACAGATGTTTCTCCAGGTTGGGTACTAGTGAAATCAAACTCAGTATCATTGAAAAGATTACCATCGTTGTTGGCATCGTTTGGAATTAAGATGGTTGCACCAAAGCTATATATGTCAACGAGATGAAGAGTATCACCGTCAGGGTCACTTATAAGATCCGCAACATTGAACCTTAATTGTTTACCATAAGGAATTTTAGCTACCTCGTCACCAGAGTCTGGATCTATATAACTGATTTTCCTACGAGATTCTGCTGTTGGTGCACTGTTTGTGTCTGTTGAGACCGCGATATCAATACTACCAGCTAACACACTTGAACCATCACTATAGCTATATAGGATGCGTTCTACGCCGCTTGGTATGCCATCTCCTGGGGTGTAATCAATCGTATTAGTTGATGTGTTTGCAATAGCAGTTGAATTTGTCGCATCACCATTAGGCAATGTAACCGTGGTTGCTAATGCATATGTGCTTGTGTCTAGAGAGTACCCCGCGTTCCCAAGCTCTTTAGCGATATCTATTTGTACAGATGTGAAAGAGGAGGTTAGTCCTGAAATCGGTGTAAGTTGCTCAGTTGACTCACCGACAGCCGCACGAACTGTCGCTTCAGCAAAACCATCTCCTGATGTTGCTGAAGTAGCGCTAATACGCGCCTCTCCATAGTTACTATGGGAGCTCATAGCGATGTCAGAAGGTAGCGCAGCGCCAACTCGATAGCGGTAGTCGCACACTTTTGCACTTTGAGCGCTAATGGTGAAGCCATTGGCATTTTGGGATACAACATTACAATCATAGCTATTATTCAAAGACGTAACTGTCGTTAATGTAACTGACGAATCATCAGATGACTCCATATTATTCGACAAATCAACAAAAAAGGTATTTGTGGGAGTGCTTTGACGAATTACATCCTGAGCATAGTAAAGGGTATCTCCTGATGTTGGAGATTCGGGTTTGGAGTTAGTAGTCGCTTCGTCGCTAGATGCACCACACCCAAACAGCGCCAATGATATCGCTACTGACAGGGATAATTTATGAAAAGGTGCGTATGTACTTATTCTCATCATGTATTTAATACTCATTAGTGAATGTTATGGGAATTAAGCAAAGAGAGCACAGCCCATTATTTATTTGCGTATTCTAACAAGGCTAAATCACTTTAAATTAGCACGAGCTAGTATCTGGCACTGGTGAGTGCCTAGTTGACAGCTGGCACTATTAGCAATGATATAAGTTAAAGCTCAAACTGTTATACGTCTCTAGTATTTATATTGAAGTGGGGTTGTTCATGTGAATAACTACTTTTATAAGATAAGACCGAAGGTGGGATCTAATACCAGTTACTAAATTAGCGAATGAGTAACCTAAGGAATTAAATGCCTAGGTTATTTTTTAGGTGAATGGTTTTCTTGCTCAAATATCCACTAGGCATATCGGAGGGTCACTTTTCTTTACTTGCTAACAAAAACGTTTATTTATTGCATATCATACACCCGAAGTTAGCAAGGGGCTAACTAATCATATTATGAATATATCGAAGGAAATAAAAGTGAAAAAACTAACACTTATTACACTGCTATCTGCAATTACATCTGTTCCAGCTTTTTCTGCACCTGGCGATACCTCTACTGGTTCTGCAGTATTCAGCGGCTTTGTTCCTGGTTTTGTAACCAACGGTGACATCCTTGTTACTGGTGCGGGCGGTAGTGAAGACTCTGCTTCTTTTGTTGGTACGTTACAGGTGAACGCTGACGGTACGTTCGAAACAACTAAACCTGTTGTTTTGGAAGCGCATGACTACACGGGGGCTGTGCTTGGGGCTTTAACTCCAGCTAACTGGACGGTATCACAAGTAAATGTGCTTCCAGCTTTAATGGGTGAAGTACAGCCTAACATTGTCGTCGGCGATAACCTTTCAGCGACGGAACTTACTGCAGCTGAATACTTAGCTTCAACTCAACTTTCAACAGGCGATACGATTCAACTGTATGTTGCTAACGATACAGCACACTCAAGTCCAGATGATATTGCTGGTACAGAAGTTATCGTTAACGTTGATATGATTGCAACTTTGCCATAAGAAAAAATCTCATTATTTGACAGGCACTTAATTAATTAAGTGCCTTGTTTTTCGAGGCTGATGAAAATGAATATCTATATAAATTATTTCTTTCTATTATTGCTTGTTATTTTTAGTTTCAATAGCTTTGGCTATGAAAGCTATTCATTTCCAGTAAATACAAAAATAAATAGAGCGAATTTGTATGACTATTCTATAAATGTAGATTTATCTGATGAGTTTATTGCACTGAAGTATGATGGTGAGAACGAAACCTTTCTAAATGGGCGTTTTTATTCTTATATTAGAACGAATATACCAACAAGCTCTGGGGATTCGTTTGAATACAGTTATAACATATCAGAGTTCACTTCTAAATGTGTTTTCAACGATAGCGGTGAGACTATGTATGATGATTTTGTCGATCTCTATATCGATAGAAAACATTACTCTGATATTTCAGATATACCAAACTTTGAATTTAATAATATTAAAAATACTGAATATGAAAACTCTACCAATGAATTTGAATTAGTGACAAATAAAAATATACCGAGTGATGAGCCATTAGATTGCAATGGTCGTATTACGTTCAATGTGGAGCTTCAACTATAATGTTTATTAGACTTTGGTTTGGTTTAAACTTAATTATCATATTTTTCTTGGCCATAATATATAGTTCAAAATCCATCGCAAATATTCCAGATGGATTTGAAGATATGTTTGAAGAGAAGTTGATAAGAATGCCACTAATTCTCTCGGCTGATAACAACAAATTATTCTATTCGGAAGCTTTCATCTCGGGTGATGAAGTAAGAATTCCCACTTCACAAAAACAACTTGTAGCACAAGCATTGGCGAATGAGCTTGGTATTGAGAAAGATGTTAGCGATGCGATGGCAACAACACTGGTGAATGGGGTTGAATCGAGCCTAGATTGTAAAGGTTATCGAAGTGAATGTGGTCTACTACCTGATTTATATGATTTTGTTTATGTGCCAGATAGCCAATCATTGATTATTCATGTTAACTCACAATTCTTAACTGAGATAATAGAAGAGTCAGAAATAAAATTTGTAAAAGAAGAGATCGATCAAAACGCGATCATTATGTCACATGGTTTGAATCTATCTGGTTCTTATAGCGACAACACTGATTATACATCGTCTTATTCTTATCAACATGAAAATTATGCAGGTTTTGGCAAGTATGGCTATTTGCATAATGATCTAAACTTTAGTGATGTCAATGGTTTCAGTTCGGATGACTCATCGTATAACTATATTGGTGGTAATACTCGTTTCTCTGTCGGGTATAAATACCAAGAACGCTCTTGGAATAGTACTCAGTTTTTAGAAAATGGCAGCAAAACTTCTGGTTACATGTTGTCGATTGGATCGACGAGAGAGCTAGTAAAAAAATCATCTCCTAATTCTAGACGAGTATATTTGAACATTTCAAGAGCTGGTCGACTAGAAATTAATGATGATAGAGGCCGTGTTCTATTAAGTCGTAATGTGGATGCAGGGCAAGAATACTTTGACTATAACGAGCTACCATCTGGTACTTATACTGCGACAATTCGAATATTTGATGGCAGTGAAGAGTTTTACACAGAAGATAGGTTGATAGTCAATACAAGCTCTTCGTCGATTAAAACCGGCGAACTAGATTATCATATTACAGCCGGTTATTTATCAAGAGACCTGACGAATACGGGACTAGAGGACGATTTTGACCAGAAATCCATCAACTTTGCTTATGATAATTATGAAAGTCCAATGTTCACCAATGGGAAATTGAGCTATCAAGTTACGGATTTTTTTGCACTGGGTGCAGGTTCGTTTATTACAGGGGAAGATAATTATAATTATGTTGGTGGTCACTTATCTTTAGGGGAAGTGTCCAGAATATCGGCAGTAACAGGATTATTTGACGATGGATCTAGTTTTTATAATTTTGATGTGGGGATTTATAACTTAAGTGTATCTTACACAAAATTTGATAGTGAAAATGATAATAGTATTGGAGATATTAGTTTGTCTCAACTTTTATTCAGTAACTCGAACTATACATCATTATCAGTAAATTACAACAAGTACTTAACGAGAAATATATCATCATATATATCGGGTATATTAACAAAAAACCAATATAAAGATTTTAGTAATGGTTATAATAATGAATCAGAAAGTTGGTCTGCAAGAAGTGGCGTGCAGATATCATCATTACCACTTGACTCAAAGGTGAACTTAGAGTTATCAGCAAGTGAATCGAGCGATATAAATTATGGTGTTATGGCCTCAATAATTATTCCAATAGGCCAGGAAAACACATACACACATAGTACACAAGCACAAATAGATGATAGTGGTGATGTTGCGCTATCGCATAGAGATACAGTCTCAAGTAGTCTAATTAACAGAAACAATCTAAATGTATCAAGCTCTGCGGGACTTTATTATCAAGATTCTACTGAAGACCAAAGCAGTGCCGATTTATCATTGTCTGCAAATTATAAGAATAAACATATTGACTCAAACTCTTATGCCTATATCAATTCAAGTAGTAATACAAGTGTTTCTGCATATATTGGTACAAGTAATATCATAACTTCTCAAGGAATAGAGTTTACGAGTGAAAAGTCATCTTCTTATTTTATTTCGAATAATGATACAGGGGAACTGTCTTCGGATGGAAAATTCTTGGCGGTAGTTAACTCCGAGCAGAATGGAAAACAAAGCAATGCTTATGTTAGTGGAGATGCTTTGACGGTATATCCATTAAAAGAGTTCTATGAATATGAATTCAAGCTTGATACGGAAGCCTCTGATTTTTACAACAATGGTGAGTCTTATACGTCGGCTACTAGTTATCCAGGAACTGTTATCCGTTTGGATACGTCGTTGTCTGAGTTGAAATCATTTATATCGACGTTTAGTGATATAAATGGAAATCCAATAGACGGAGTTGAATGTATCGGTGGAGGTTGTGTTTCTACTGACAAGCTTGTTGAAGGTGTGTATCAATTTAAGGTGAAAGATAAACAACCTTACAAAATTATATCTAAGGCAAATCAATGTGTAATACCGGAGTTATCATCGGTTAATAATTTGAATTTAGGTAATAACTTCTGTATGCCATCATTCGAAGAAAATAGTGAAGGTTATCAGATAGCCCTAGTTGATGGTGTTTATTATTACTACTTAGGGCAATACAAGGATAGTAATATTGTATTGAACTATCAGAACAAACTGAACAACTCAGGTGTTGAAATTATAAACAAAAAGCTTGGCGGTTATTTGTATATATTCGCTAAGTCTCCTGAGCAACTAACTACGGCAAACAAACTGTATGTTGATGAACTCATTAATTATGCAGTTCATATGGAGATGACGCCATATGCTTATAACTAACATAGAGAAAATTATGCAACGTGTAATATTTACTTCGATACTATTAATGACGACCTCTTTTAGCCATGCATTTAGCATAGATAAAATGCTTCTTATAGCTGGAGAAGATGGTAATGGAGTTTTTACTCTGACTAGTTCGAAAACTGAACCTGAATATATAAAAGGTAACGTTAGCCAAGTAAAGGTTGAAAACGGAGAGTTAGAAAAGGTAGAGCTAACAAAAGATAATTTACCTTTATGGGATCTTGCGCTATTACCCAATAAACTGATATTAAATCCGGGGGAAAGACGTCGTGTATCAGTAAAGAATTTATGTCAGGTTAATTGTGATGATTTAGAGAAGGACAAAGTTTATCAAGTGACTTTCATGCCTAGCGTTATCGATGGAGATAAAAAAGAAAGTATAATTGGTATTAATTATGGTTATGCTCCTTATTATATTGTACCTGCAAAAAATACTAATGTTGACTACAAAGTTAAATATAACGGTTCAGAAGTTTATGTGGAAAATAATGGTAACACATTTTTCTACATGCAGTTTGATAACTGTAAACCGAATTCTGTTAGTAACAAATGTAAACAAACTAATACAATACTATCTGGTCGAAAGAAAACCATAAAATTAGCAGAAGGCCTGCAAAATGTCGATTCGTTATCCGTTAAGGTAGCCAACCATGATTACAGTTATAACAAAAATATCACTATTAAAAAGAAATAGCCTAATTAGTATAGCGCTATTATTCACGGCTTTAGATAGTAGCCATGCTGCAGATGTATACGGAACGATTACAGCAAACAACTCTGTGGTTTGGAACAATGCGGCGCCAAATAGTTATTTCGGTAGTGAAGCTATATCTCCATCTGCATGGACGATAGCGCAAGAGCAACCAACGGCAGAGTGGTATCCCGCAACGATGGATAACCAACCAGTTAATAACGTTAGCTTTGTTAATCATTCTACAGGCGAAAGTTTTAACACCAGCCTGGAGTTGTTAGGCGTTGAGTACAATTTGGGTAGCTCGGCTAGTTATTTCACATCAAAAGACTACGGGTCAAATGTGGGAATGGGAGTTGCCAATGAGTGTGCAGCTACAAATATAAGTGGTTCGAGTGCGAAAGTGGGCCAAGAGTCGACTTTGTGTGTGTCGCGAATGGGTTACACAGCAACAAGCCGAATAGAGCCTTTTAAGTTTTATCGACCTGCTTTCGCTTTGCCTAATATCAGTAATGATGTGTTCGCAGCCCCTGTTGGATCTGGAACTTTTACGGCATCAATTAACCTTTCACCCACTTACTTTTTTACAAGTCAAACCGGTACGATGACTTATACCAGAGTGCCGGAGACGTTAATTATCACGATTGATTATCAAGCTGCGATCCTTGAATCATTAACGGTACTTGGAGACGGGAATATTGAACCCCAGTATGATACTGCAACAAAAAGGATCTCTGGTACAACGAGGTATGATGTTAGCTTGTTAGGGACTTTACCTACAGGCGTTATTATGACATTTAGCCCTACGTCAGGTGACTATGAGCTTACAAATATTGATAACTCGCTAGAAAAGATACCCTACACAATCACGTGTGCCATTGGCTGCGAAAGCCCTGACAAGGTGATTGTCCAAGACGGAGTACTTAATACCGCATCTTTTCCTGATTCAGAAGTGATTACAGTGAATGGAGAAGGTAGTAACAAAGTTGATGTAGCATACGATGTTAGTTTTGATGTCGATGGAAATGCACTCAGTTCAGGTAATTACCAAGGGTCGTTTAATGTTGTTTATGAGGTGAACCTGTGAACCGACTAATTAATAATATTTGTTTTATGTTTCTAGTACTAACCAGCGGTGCATCGGTTGCTGAGAAGCCAACTGCTCATATTTTGGGGGTAGGGGCAAACTATGGCTATAATTTTGATGGAGATATGTATGAAAATTCTCAATCTTTTTATTTTCTCTACCAATATAACCGACTTCAATTGAATCTAGGTATAAAGCACTACAAGTTATTGGGTGATTCAGAGTACATACCTGACCTTGATTTGCTCTATAGTATACATGATGGTGATACTCTTGATTTAAAGGTAGGAGTTGGAATCGAAGACAAATACCCAACAATAGAGTACCTTGCTCAGTATGCTTTGAATGAATATTTCGGTGCGAGTATCGCACTTAATCAAACGTTGAATGATGATTTTGGGCAAAATCAACGAGAAGCCGTGGTTGGATTATCTTATTATTTCAATGACAGCAAGCGTAAGATTGAGTCTGATCAAGTTGAACCTCGCCCTTCTTCGCTTGAAATTACAAAAGCTCCGGATTGCACATCTGACCCAGATGATATGGACTGTGATTTCGATACTATGTCTAACAGTATATCCGAAGTTGCTGTTAAGCCGACATTACCTTATGTCGTACAAGAAGGTGATTGGTTATATGAACTACGTAGAAAGTTCGGCTTCGATTTAGAAGAGATCATTGAGAGTAATGATATTGAAAATCCTGATTTGATCATTCCTGGCCAAGTATTAGAATAAGCTCTTACCGGTAACCTGATCAATATTAAAGTATTACTAGACCTATTTCTTATAAGGTATGGTGATGCTTTTTTTTTGCACTCGATTAAATCTGTCTAACTATTCATCTATGAGCTTACATAGCTTACGTTGATGTGAATAATCAAGTGTTGCCAAGAATCATGGTTTACATTCCAGATCTTAGGTTCAGGTATTAAATATTACGAAGTTAGATAAAATTTAATTCTCTTAATGTAAAACCATTAAACTACTATGAAGACTTGCAAGATATGTATTAGCGTTTTACTCTTCGGTCTCTCCCTAAGGTTTAACTGCCATCAAATAGCTAACCAGCGCATAATATGTATAAGTCTGGTGAATTGATGTAGCTGTATCCATGCTATATTATGATTATTATGAATGGACTTTTCTGAACAAATTAATGTTTACAAATCTAACATCACGGATGCAAGAGTGGCTGGTAGGCATTAGACTTCTTTTTTCCTGCGAATAAGCTAAACTCTCATATGTAACCAATTACATTTGAGGTGTTTATGAAGTCGTTTGTCAATATTAAGGTCGTTTTATGTTCGTTTTTATTTTTTGCAACCTCAGCGATTGCTTCTATTAGTGCTGATGATGTCACGTTTTCAGGCCGAGTCGATGGAGATATACGAGCAATTTATTCTGACAAAAGTCTAACGAATGTGGATGGCATGCAAAACACGAAAGCTGTAAGAGGCATGACTCAGAGCAGTTATGTAACATTACTAAACAATGAAGTAGATGATGTAATTGTTCGTGAGGTTGACATGTAGTCAAGCGAACATAGCATATTAGATTCTAACTTTTTACCATATGCTTTGATACTCAATCGCTTAATTACATAGTATATAGATTGTGCTGATAATTTAAGTGGGAAAATAATGAGGTATATTGGTTCAATAATATCGAATACGAATGTCAAAACTGTAGAGCTGTGTTTTGAAAGATTGAAGCAAGCAGGAGTTCATCCATCAGAACTATCTTTCGATGGATTGGTACTCCTGTTAATGTGCGCGGAAAGAGACCGCTTAGCAACACTGAGAGCTAATTGAGCATGGGTTTGAACAGGTTTGACAGCCTGTAAGCAAGTTCAAGAACTCGGGTTGAGTAAATAGCTGGCTTGTTTTTATGTGCATTAAAGCTTTAGAATAATAGTGTTTACCAATTTTGATTGCACCGTTGGTTGATTTTTTCTCGTACGAAACAACAGAAAATCCCATTTTTTCGAGTACTTCTGCTGAGCTCTTTATAGCAACTGTTGTGTAGTAGTCGGTAATGTTAGCGTGTTTTGCTAGAAACCTGAATTCTCTATTTAATTGTAGACGAAAAGGTCGCTCGTACAGCGAATGCTGGCTCACCGCAAAATAAGCTAATTTTCGGCTTTTATTATAAGGAACGGTTTTTCTTAAATCTATTTCATCAATCGACTTTTGAGAAAGTGTTTCAATTTCGGAGATCATACCTTCAGTCGTGAATATAGTGCCTATGTTATGTCCTAATAGCTCCCCTGTGACGCTGTCGACATATTTATAGGCAATGAAACGTTTTTCATTGCAATAGTTTAAAAAATCGATTTTATAGAGTCCATGCTTAATATTCTCATCAGAGGTTTTCTCATGAAAAACAAGTACAGAATTTACAATCTCACTATCATTAGAATTTCCAATCGGATATTCACAAACAGGATTGTGTTCGATCATCGATGTTGACTGATAATTTGCTCTGGCGATCAAGTTATTTAAACTACGGTATTTCTCTTCCATCAGAGTATTGAATTGATCAACTCTATTTTTAGAACTAGGGTCTTGATGTTGTAAATGACTAACTTTAGATAGATAAGGCTCAAGATCGTTGGTAAATTCTCGCAAAACACGAATACTACGGCTAAGAGTTGGTTTAGTTGTTCCTCTTTCCCATCGACTAAGTGTAACGGTATCAATATTCGATAGATCTCCTCCGAGTAAGTTGAGCTTTGTAGCTGCTTGACTTTGTGTTAGTTCATTCGCGATTCGATATTTTTTTAAGTATTCGCCAAACACAGTAGTTTTCTCCAATCTTTTGCATAAGGCGAAGTATTATTATGTGTAGAAACTTAAGATGGTAGGCATCTTAATTTAAAGGCTGTTTGGCTATGCCTAATGATTTTTGATTGAGTATTGGTTATCCCACTGGGTTGTTTTTATGAGGGTTATTATTTCGGGTTGAGAAAGAAGTGTCGCTGTATCAATTTCGTATAAGCAATGTTCGAATGAGCGGTTGCCTAATTTAAAACCTCCTTTTTCTGACTCAATATCAAATGCTATTTTCTTAAATCCAAGTTGCTCTAAAATTTGTCCGCTTTCAGGCCATGCATTAAAGAAATAATAACGTTGAACATTTGAATAGTGAATTAGGTTTATAAATTGAGAAACTAACATACATCGAAATATCTGGAAATTAGAAGAGTAACGATTATAATTACAAACCGATAACTTAGTCGAATTTTTATAACTGACAGATTTTGTCAGGTCGATATCAATGATTTTTGAATGAGTAACTTTGTCAAAATAGTCACTTTCGAATATAAAACTAAGTGAGTGACCTACCAACTGCCCGCTTTCTGTTATAAATCTTTTTAAAATAGCTCGTTTGTTTTGTTGGTAGTCATATAGATTAATGTCGAAAAAACCCTTCGGTGTATGGATGGCTGTTTCGTAAAAGATTTTAAGGCTAGATAGTATCTCGTCATCATCTTTCAAAAGAAGTGGCATCTCAGTAATTAAAGCTGATTGTGGCTCTTGTGGCTCTTGTGGCTCTTCATAACTTAATGATGAAAGCTTCGTTACCCTGTTATTAAAACGAAGTTGTTCAATCTCGTCTAGTAGCTTTGTTTCGTTTGGATTAGGTATTAATTCATAAAAGTCACTCAGGTCAACCTGTAAACAACGCAAGATTCTTAGGCATTTTGCAAGTGTTGGTTTGGTTTTTCCTCGTTCCCAACGACTGAGAGTTACCACGTCTACAGAGCGAAACTCTTCATTTGCAAGGTTTAACTTAACAGCAAGCTCACTCTGAGTAAGACCTAGTGAGACTCTCAATTCCTTTAAATAGTCACCAAACATACATTATCCCTAAGCGTAATTTGATCTAATTGAAGTATAGTCATCTATGATAGTTTATGGCGTTTTTAATAACCTATCTAAAAGTAACAGACTCGAGATTACCGTTTTGAAACGGCATTGTGTATTTGTACAGGAGTTCGTTTAACTACTTATGCAGTTTGTCTTCACGGTTAAGAAGTAGGCATGTAAAGCTACATATGATTTGTTCATGCTAATCCTTGCTAGTTATTGATCTGTAGTATGGATTAATCACAAAAAGAGGTTTGTTTATGAATACGAATATGTTGTCTGAAAATTTACAAGCCGAAGCACTTATTGACGATGTTAATCAGGGATTGTTTTATCCTGTTTTTCAACCGATAACTAATGGCAATGGAACTGTCGGTGCTGAGGTTTTGTTACGTTGGGAAAAAGGGCACGATGTTGAATCGTCAATTCGCTGTCTGTTAGACTCTAAGAAGATTGCATGGTTTACTCAAATATTCTTGTTAAGAGTGTCCGAGGAATTATTGTCTCAGAAGAAAATGATTGATTTTCTGACTATTAATATCTCCCCTGATCACGTTTTAAGTTTCACTTTTCTACGTGATATTTCCCCAATTTGGCAAGCATGCAACAAGTTAGGTATAACCTTATGGATTGAGCTTACTGAGAATGAACAATACCCGGTTGGCATTGACGAGAAAAGGATGATGTCCCAGTTTGGAGTATGTCGTGGTCTTGGAATTAAAATCGCGATAGACGACTATGGCAGTGGTTATAACACTGGTGAAGCACTGATTAGGGTTGTTAAACCGAACATAGTGAAAATAGATCGGTCGTTAATGAGAAACCGGAGTGATAATTCGACCTTTTGGGAGCGTCTTAGATTTTTAGCTCGGAAGTATCAGATTGAATTGTTATCTGAAGGTATAGAAAACCATGAAGATTTACGTTTTGCACAATCGCAGGGCATAGATTATTTTCAGGGCTATCACTTAGGCAAACCTGGCTCATTGAGTCAATTGTCGAAACAAGGTGCAGCATATTGCTGATCTACTTAAAAATAGCGTGAATAAATTCGGGTTACTTTTAGTGTGTAAAGCATCATCGTTAGTTTCAAGAGTTTTAGGTTTGCCGGAACATAATGCCATTCTATTAGTTTAATCATGCCTACTTAGTATCAAGTGTTTAATGCCTGCCAGTTTATCTATTTATAACCATTTGTTAGCATTGGGACAAACAACAAAACATTGGAATCGTTATGTCGCAGTCACCTTTGGATCAAAAGGCTTTGGAGCAAGAGCTTTCAGGTCAACAGCCCTCCTTATCTCAAATTAATGTGTTTCCGGTTAAATCAGTAGGTGGGATTGCACTCTCTTCTGCTTGGGTCGAAAAACAGGGCCTTACCTTCGACAGACGTTTTATGTTGGCCTTGGCTGACGGCTCAATGGTGACGGCGCGTAAGTACCCTAAAATGGTCAAGGTGTCTTCTAGCTTGCAGCCAGACGGTTTGATTTTTACTTACGAAGGCAAAGAACCGCTGCGCCTAAAATATGCAAACTTCAAGATGCAAGAAGCGCCTGCAACAGTGTGGAAAGATAGCTTCACTGCGTATACCACCAACGACGAGGCGGATGATTGGTTTAGCGATGTGCTTGGTGTTCGCGTAGAACTTCTGTTCTGTGGTGAGCAATCTAATCGTGTTCGAGAAAAGCTTGGTCAGAATGTCAGTTTCGCCGATGGTTACCCGATGTTAATCATCAGCCAAGCTTCGCTTGATGAGTTGAATCGCCGTAGTCCTGAAACGCATTCCATGGATCAGTTCCGCACCAATTTTGTCGTCTCAAACACTGAAGCGTTTGCTGAAGATGGTTGGAAGCGCATTCGAATTGGTGAGGTTGAATTCGAAGCGGTGAAGCCTTGTGAGCGCTGTATCCTAACGACAGTCGATGTTGAGAGCGGCGAATTCAGAGCAACAAAAGAGCCACTCAATACCTTTTCTACGTTCAGAGCCAATGAACGTGGTGGCGTTTTCTTTGGTCAGAACCTTGTGGCGAAAAATGAAGGTCTGGTGAAAGCGGGTGATGTGGTTGAGGTACTTGAAACCAAAGAGAAAGAACACTACGAAGACTCTTGGGTCGAGTCACTGCACTTAACTTGCGTCGAGCGTGAAGAGATCGCTCGCGACTTCACAACCTTTTGGCTAGAGCCAGCGAAAGAGAACAATTTATTACCAAGCTATCAGCCGGGGCAGCATCTACCGATTGAAATGGTGATTAATGGCGAGAAAGTGTCTCGTCGTTACACGTTATCTTCTAGCCCTTCACGCGCAGGTCGTTTGGCGATTTCCGTGAAGCGAGTGGACGATGGTCAAATCTCAAACTGGCTCAATGATCACTTCCAAGTCGGTGACACGCTAGTTGCTCAGAATCCAGATGGCGCATTCTACTTAGAAGATAACCCAACACATCCATTACTGCTGTTATCAGCGGGAAGCGGCATCACCCCTATGTTGTCGATGCTTCGTTACTTAGCCGACCATGGTCAGATTGATGATGTGGTGTTCTATCATCAATGCAGCAGCGAAGAAGATATCCCTTATCAAGCTGAGATTGATAAGATCGCCAGTGAGCACGCGGGTCTTCGTGTGATCTATTCATTAAGCCAACCAACCAAAGAGTGGGATGGTTTGTCTGGGCGTTTGAGTGTGTCTCATGTCGCCAAAATTGAGGACCTTCATAAGCGCCAAGCATTCGTGTGTGGCCCTGACGGCTTTATGGATAATGCCAAGAAATTGCTGATTCAAATGGGGCTGAATCCTCAGCATTATCATCAAGAAGCGTTTGGTGTTGCTCAATCAACGGAAGAAGCGGTGAAGCAACTGCAGTTGAGCGTTAACGGCTACCTGTTCGAAGGCAACAACCAATCAACACTACTAGAGCAAGCTGAGTCGGCAGGTGTGTCTATCGCATCAAGCTGTCGCGCGGGTTTCTGTGGTGCTTGTAAAGTGACCCTTGAGTCTGGGCAAGTTCATCAACCTGATGTACCGGCGTTGCAAGAGCATGAACGCAACATGGGGCAAATACTGGCGTGTTGCAGTGTGCCTCAAACTGATATCGAAGTTGTAGACTAACTCGGTAGGTCGGAAGGCTAGAAAGAAAAGCACATTGAATAGAAAAGGCCGGAAGTTCACTGAAATGAACTTCCGGCCTTTTTGATTCTAAGATTAATTCAAACAATTAATCGTAGATCGTTGGGATCGGTTGACGCTTGTGCTGTGTTGCTTTGTAGATGCCTACTAAGCGGTCTGACACGTCTTGAGGGACTTCTTTACCTTCAAGGAAATCATCGATTTGGTCGTAAGAAAGGTTCAATGCTGCTTCGTCGGCTTTCTGTGGATCAAGCTCTTCTAGGTCGGCAGTAGGCACTTTCTTAACCAATAGCTCTGGCGCACCTAGCGTTGCTGCAAGTTCACGAACTTGACGCTTGTTCAGGCCAAACAAAGGCGCTAAATCACATGCACCGTCACCGTGTTTGGTGTAGAAGCCAGTGATGTTTTCTGCTGAGTGGTCAGTACCAATCACAAGACCACCAACGTAACCTGCAATTTCGTATTGCGCGATCATGCGAGCGCGAGCTTTCACATTACCTTTAACAAAGTCGATTTTTGCTGAGTCTGTTGGTAGTAAACCTGTACCTTCAAGTGCAACGTGAGATGCTGCGTGAAGCCCATCAACACCCGCTTTGATGTTTACAGAAACAGATTGAGAAGGCTGGATGAAAGAGAGAGCAAGTTGTGCTTCATCTTCATCTTTTTGTTCGCCGTAAGGTAGGCGAACCGCAATGAATTGGTAGTCGTTGCTGCCAGAGTTTTCATTCAGGCTATCCACGGCCATTTGTGCCAAGCGGCCACAGGTCGTTGAGTCTACACCGCCACTGATACCAAGGATCAGAGACTTGCAGCCTGACTGCTGAAGTTTCGTTTTAATAAAGTCCACACGACGAGTCACTTCGAAGTGAGGGTCAATTGAAGGTAGTACGCGC
This sequence comes from Vibrio sp. AIC-3, assembly GCF_013114515.1. Taxonomy (NCBI): domain Bacteria; kingdom Pseudomonadati; phylum Pseudomonadota; class Gammaproteobacteria; order Vibrionales; family Vibrionaceae; genus Vibrio; species Vibrio sp. AIC-3. Next base: position 85,457 of record NZ_VTXG01000011.1, read on the forward strand.
ATTTCGTCACGAATTAACTGTTCCATTCGTATTCCTTTCCTGCAAGCAAATTAAAAATCTAGTGTTATCATACCTAAATCATCCGATTTAAAAACCTCTTTGCACAAGCTTAGAAAGAGAAGGCAGTAATAAACAATGGAAAAAATAGCCATTTTCGGTAGTGCGTTTAATCCACCGAGCCTAGGGCATAAAAGTGTGATTGATTCGTTGGCTCACTTTGACAAAATTCTACTCGTTCCAAGTATTGCCCATGCTTGGGGAAAAGAGATGCTAGACTTTGATACGAGATGTCAGTTAGTTAATGCATTTATCAGTGATCTTTCACTGGATCAAGTTGAGCTTTCGTTGATCGAAAAGAGCTTATTTACACCCGGCGAAAGCGTGACGACTTTTGCTGTACTCAGTGAACTGCAAAAGTTACATCGTGACGCTGAACTGACGTTTGTTATTGGCCCAGATAACTTCTTTAAGTTCTCATCTTTCTATAAATCAGATGAGATTACTGAGCAGTGGTCTGTAATGGCTTGCCCTGAAAAAGTGAAAATTCGCAGTACAGACATACGTAATGCACTGATAAGTGGAAGCGATGTGGCAAAACTGAGTACAAAGTCAGTTACAAAGATGTTGCAAGATAGTGGACTGTATCAGATAATGTAAGTTCACTAATCAAGAGGTCAGAGGACTATGCTAAAGAGCGCGATACCAGCGACGTTGATCATGGCAGCATGTAGTATGCCTGCGTATGCTGAGTGTGATTTTTTTAGCTTAGATTCAATCATGCTGACTTCTGATGAAGATGACAATTGTCTAGATTTCTCGACCAGCATTGAGTCTTTTGGCCAACGTATGATGGAAATCAGTGGGCTGAGCGATGATGAACCGGAAAGCACACCGGACTATTGGTCTGACTGGGTTCTTCAAACCAAAGACTCGCCATTGCTGACACAAAGCATTGAGTCAAACTATGTTGGCTTGGGTATGTGGTTTCCAGAAGACCTTGAAGATGAGCAGTATGATATGTCGACTGAAGAGTGGTTGATGAATCATGGTCTTCAACTCAGCATCGGTTTTGGCGAGAAAGTCGAAGGGCAGCCGCGTATGCGCTTTGATTATCGTTGGCACGACTCACGTGACGCCGACCTAATGATGCAGGTTGAGTTGCCATTTTAGACAGGCAGATACACAGATAGATTGCTATCTACGTCTAAATAGTAAAAATTAAAAAAGCCGCAAAAACTCAGTTTTTGCGGCTTTTTAGTATCTGGCTTGCGAGTTTTAATACCAGCACTCACTTTCCGCCAAGCTATAAATCTTCACCAAAAACAAGCATACACAGTTGCTCGAACTCTTCTTCTTTACCTGAGAACAGATCATCAATCACAAGTGAACGTTTTTGACCTGACTGCATGCGCTTCTTCGCTTCTCGCATCACCATCACCAGAGTGTGCTCTTGTGGCAAGTTTGAGTCATCAATGTTCCATTGATTGAATCGCTGAGAAAGAGCACTTTCGCAAAGCAGGGGTTTAAACGACAACACTTCTTGCTTCAATACAGAAAGCATATCTTTAAACGCTTGTTCCGTAGTATTGGCATTAGAAGCGCGAGCTTTGGTTTGTTCTAGCTTTTCTAGTAGTGCCGAAGAGAGGTTGGTTTGCGTAATGTAACCCGCTTGTCTTGGGAATGAATCCGTCAAACGAACAGAAAAATCGACACGGTTAACCTGAGTGTTTGGAAAGTAGGTCAGTGACGTTAGGCAGTCGTGTGGAATCCAGACGCTTTGTCCTGGTTCAACGGCATACTCTTGTTTGCCTAACTTAATCAAAACCAAGCCACTTTGAACCGATACAAGGCTATGTTTAAGTACTTTCTTGCGTGGTGTGATCACCAAGTGTGAAAAGTAAGCCGATGTATATTCAATAGCGAAGTTCATAGATAGTACCTTAATTTTGGGGCGTCAAGATTACCGTTAATTTTAAAGAATGCCAACAATAACAGGGGATTTTCAATGTTTCTGGTCTGACCTTGTCAAAAGTATGGGCTCTGTAGCTGCGAGAAGTCAAAACAACGCGTAGAATGAGCCAGCTTTTTATTATATGAATTAAAAAATGACCTCTCCAACCGATCCATATGTTGATATTCGTCCTTACGGCGATGATGAAATTCCAGCGGCACTAAACCGTCTTATTAATGATGAAGAATTTATCAGTGCAATCTTGCACTACCGTTTTTCAAACCATGCGTCTTGGTTCAAAGCATTAATGAGCCCGATTTTGCGTGTGTACTTAAAAATGAAGTGGAGCAAGCTGACTAGCGTTGAATCCATTCAGATTGAAGTGAAAAAGTACTTACGCGACACGTTAGCGAAAACCACTAACGGTGTGACGTACACTGGTATCGAGTCACTGGATGCGAACCAAGCTTATCTGTTTGTATCAAACCATCGTGACATTGCTATGGATCCTGCGTTAGTAAATTACGCTCTGCATCAAAATAATCATCAGACTTGTCGTATCGCTATCGGAGACAACCTGTTGAAAAAGCCATGTGCGACTGAATTGATGCGTTTAAACAAGAGCTTCATCGTAAAGCGTTCTTTGAAAGGACCGCGTGAGATGATGAAAGCGCTAGGGCAGTTGTCTTCTTACATTAAGCACTCTCTAGAAACGGGCAACTCAATCTGGATCGCTCAAAAGGAAGGTCGTGCGAAAGACGGTAACGATTTTACTGAGCCAGCAATTTTGAAAATGTTCCACGTTGAAGGACGTAAGCAAAAAATTGCTTTCCCTGAATACGTGAAGTCATTGAAGATTGTTCCTGTGGCTATTTCTTACGAGAACGACCCATGTGACACGGCTAAAGCGATAGAGCTTTTCGAAAAAGACGTAAACGGCAGTTACGAAAAGGGTGAGTTTGAAGATATCGAAAGTATCATTCAAGGCATCATCGGTGATAAAGGACGCGTTCACGTTGGTTTCGGTCAGGTTATCGACCAAGATTTTGATACGCCTGAAGCGCTTGCTGAAGAGATCGATCGTCAGATCCACGATAACTACAAACTGTTCCCAGTAAACTTGCTGGCAGCAGAAAAAGAAGATGAGTCGATTACAGCGGCCGTTAAACAAGAGTTTGAAGCTAAACTGTCGAGCCTGCCACAAGGTGCGCGTCAGTACTTGATCGATAGCTACGCCAACCCAGTGAAGAACATTGGTTAACGAGCGTTAGTTAGCTTGCTAGTTGATTAGCAACTTGATTGAATTGAAAAAGGAGCCTTGGGCTCCTTTTTTGTTTCTGAATCACCATTTGTTGCTGCGATCGAGCATTAACGTATTAGAGCATTAGAGCATTAGAGCAATAGCTTGAATTAGCGAGCGACTGCGCCACCGAGCTCTAGATTGGTTGGCCATGTGGTTACAGTGTTACCGCCCAGATAGATGTTGCCTTTGACTGTCATGGTCTCGGGGAATGTTGTAATCCCAGAACCGCCTATATAAAGGTCGCCGTCAATCACGATCCCGTTGGGTAACTCGGTTAAAGGAGTGCGGATCACGCTCAGATCGCCTTTTACTCTAAAGCCATTCGGTAGCCTTTCCAGTGGAGTGTCGGTGAGGTTGATAAAGCCGCCCACTCTTACACCTCTTGGCCAGCTGGTGATTTGGCTGCCAATCAAGTCGACGTAACCTTTTATCTTAACCCCGCTCGGGACTCGAGCGAGTTGGCTGTTAGAGCCTTTAAGGCTGCCGTTCACTTCTAACCCTTTGGGTAGGCGTGTGATCGCAGTATTCTCTATATTGAGATTACCATCTACCACCAAGCCAGTTGGAAGTGATCTATAAGGCTTATTTCGTAGATATAAGTTTCCGTAATTATCGAGATGGTTCAATATTTGATAGTGATCGAGTGGTTCAGCACTGACATTTGTTATGGTTAAGGAACCAATAATAAGTGCAATTATTCTGAGCATAACAGGCTTCTTATTACGATAGACGCTTACACTATAATGGAAAAATTAATCTCGCATAGTGTTTTACCCATTTGGCGGTAGATTAACGAGGAATGGAGCAAAGATGATAGGTAAATCAATGATTAGAGTAAATATACGAATTATTAAGGTCTTTCTGATAGCCGCTTCATTGTTTGGCTCAATGTCTGCGAGTGCCAATAAAGTAATTTCAACGCCCGGTAAAGCTGCGGTGGTGGTGACACAAGGCGGTCAACAGCAACGAGTTTGTTATTACGATGACAAGGCTTATAGCATTGGGGCAGTGTTAGAGGTGGGGGGCGTAGTGATTCAGTGCGCTGCAGAAAACGATTTTGAGAAAAATGGGTCACTGGCTTGGGTTCAATTAAAAAAAGACGAGTAATTCACTCGTCTTTTAATAAGCATATAAATGCTTATATTAACGCGCTAGAGAGCGAGTCTTAAGTTCAAAAATAATCTTCTCAGCGCTAACTTCAAATTTAAAGCGAGCGTGCAACTCTGTGCTTTCTTCAGTCATCTCTGATGCTTCGAACTCAACGTTGCTAGACACTTGTTTAGCAAGTTCAACATACTTAGCAAACTCAGCTTCAATCAGTGCTTTTGAGTTTCCGTAAACCGTTACTTCAGCAACATCGTCGCCTTCTTTAATGATGAACCCGATTTCGCCTGCACAGCCGCAAGCCTCACATACATCGTTGTTACCAATATCTTGGCTCATAAATAATCCTCTTACAAAGTCTGAGGTTATTCTAACGAGCAATTTGAACTGTATCTACAAAAATTAAAACCTTTGAACTAATTTATACTGGTATGCTATGTTGTTTGTTAAGGTGTTTGATGAATATCTATATTCGCGCCGGCAAATATGTATGTGATTTACCTCACGTTTTGTTGAAAAGGAATGTTATTAATATGTCAGAATATCATTCACTTAGTTGCGCCAGGAATGATTTTATAAGACTATCTATCGCTTGATAGGTATTTATACAATGAATTTTTCGTTGGGTATTTCATATTCTAAGTCGTTATTTAAACTTATCGACTTAGGATTGTAAGGTGATTTTCGAAGAATAATTAGACAAAGTGTCCAAAGAGGCATCACTGTAAAATTGTTCGTACATAGTATTTGTGTGAATTTAGTTATAAATACTTGCGAAAAAATACCTTGCTCACATAATGCTGATAACGATTTTCATTCTGACTTCATTCTGACTTCATTTGATTGAGTTAGATGGATTTACAAAGAGAAGAGCCTGAATATGCCAAAGCGTAGTAAAGAAGATACAGAAATCACGATCCAGAAAATCATGGATGCCGTTGTAGACCAGCTACTAAGATTGGGTTACGACAAGATGTCATACACGACGTTGAGTCAACAAACGGGTGTTTCTCGTACAGGTATAAGTCATCACTTTCCAAAGAAAACGGATTTTACTGCTGCTCTAGACGGTCGTATTTTCAAGATGTTCATGGAACACATTGACTTCGAAAATGGCCTTGACGCATTTTCAGCTAGCTGGGTTGCAGCACTTGAAGACGCTGAGTTCCTAGCAATCTTACGTTTACTTTTCCATCATATCGTTACTGCTGAGAGCGCACATGAGTTCGCTGCAAACGGTATTGATCGTCTATACAAGCTGACTGAAACTCAGTTTGGCGATACTAGCGGTAAAGAACTAGAGTGGCTGATTGGTAAATCATTGATTCGTATGAGCCAATAATCAGCACTCAATAAAAGAAGCTCCTACGGGGGCTTTTTTTGTGCCTGCCGTTTCACTTCTTGTACGTTTTTCTCTCAATCCCACATCGATGTCGCAGTCTTGTTGATTGATGCTGAATGATGTTATTTCCTTTCTTTTTATATGCTTACGCTCGCGGCTTGTTTTACTCTTCAGTGTTAAAAGCTAAGTAACCCTAACGGGTAGTGTTCATTTCTAGAGCCTCAAATGCTCAAGGTGAGTCGTTTTGGTGCTTGCTGCTGTGGTTATTAATAAAATTGAGTTTAAGCCGAGATAGTGGCTGTGAGCCAATAAAAAGCCCCGAACAAATCGAGGCTTAGGATTACGTCATTGTTATCAAGAACGAATACTCAAAACGAGTCGCTCCTTAATCGGACTTATTGTGCGGGGTGAACCTGAGGGAAGCTCATGGTTGGGTGTTTTTCTACGATACTTTTGTAACCATACACATCTTCTATCATCGAAGGTTTCAGTGCATCCCAAGGCTTGCCATCACACGCCAAATTGCCATCTTTCAATACCACCAATCGATCGGAATACTGCGCGGCTAAGTTGAGATCATGCAAAACCACGATAACCGCGGCATTGTGGTTATCGGCTAATTCTCTCGCAATCTTTAAGGTGTTGTGCTGGTGGGCAAGATCCAGTGCAGAGGTTGGTTCATCAAGCATCAAAATACATTGGTCACCAGAGTGGTGAAGCTGAGTTAACACTCGAGCCAAGTGCACTCGCTGCTTTTCACCGCCTGATAGTGAAGGGTAAAGCCTTTCACTCAGGTGAGTCACATCAGCAACATCCATTTTTTGGCTAGCAATGCTAGTTAGTTTTTTGTTGGATTCTTGCAGAGGAATCCCACCAAGCTCGACAACTTCATGTGCCAAGAATGGGAAGGTCAAGGTGCTGTGTTGAGGAAGCATAGCAAGGTGCTTAGCTAACTTGTGAGAAGGCCACTTGTCTTTGCTGTGTCCAAAATACTGGATATCGCCGTTGCTTGATATCTCTTGGCATAAAGCTTTAAGCAGCGTGCTTTTACCTGCGCCATTTGGTCCAAGCAGTGTAGTTACCTTTCCCGCTTCAATCTCAATAGAAACGCCATCTAATATCACTTTACTGCCGAACTTCACTTCGATATCGGTCGCTTTTAAAGCTGAAGGAAACATTAAAGGATTCTCCCTTTCTGTTGAAATAGTAGATATAAGAAGAATGGGGCGCCGATAATCGCAGTGACAATACCTACAGGTAGCTCTGCCGGAGCAAGTACCACACGTGAGAACATGTCTGCGGCGGTTAGCAGCAGTGCGCCTAGTACCGCTGATAGTGGCAACAGAACTCGGTGGTCAGGGCCTGCCAACATGCGACCTAAATGTGGGATAACCAATCCAATAAAACCAATCATGCCAGACAGGCTAACTGTGATACCAACGCCCGCAGCCGTCAGTAGAATCAGCTTTCGTTTCAGCTTTTGAACTGGGATACCAAGGTGTTGCGCTTCTGACTCGCCCAGTAATAGAGCATTTAGAGACATCGCTTGGCGGTAGAAAACAACAAACAAGCCAACGAGCGTGACAGCTGCCAGCAAAATTCCTGACCACTTAGCGCCCGCCAATGAACCCATCGACCACAATGAAAGATCGCGCAGCATTTGGTCATCAGCAATGAAATTCAAGAAGCCAATACCTGCGCCAGAGAGCGCACTGATCGCCACACCCGCCAACAACATGATGGTGACAGAGGTGCCGAATTTACCTGTACCCAGCTTATACACCAGCAGCGTGGTTAAAGCGCCGCCAAGAAAAGCGAACACAGGAACCGCAGCAAAGTTCATGAAAGCAGGGTATTGAAGCGATAGCTCAGAGAACAAAACGATAGCCAGTGCAGCACCTAATGCTGCGCCCGCAGACACACCTATGATGCCAGGTTCTGCAAGTGGGTTTCGAAACAAACCCTGCATCACTGCACCACACAAGGCGAGGATCGCACCAATCAGCATGCACAAGATGGTTCTAGGTAAGCGGATCTCTTGAATCACTAAGTTGATGTGAGGTGCTAAGTCATTGTTTGGTTTAATTAAGCTTGTGGCGCTGTCCGCTAAGCTAATGTTCATTGGCCCAACAGTTATCGAGTACAGCGCGACAAAAGCTAGGGTTGCACCTAGAGCTAACATCGACGTTTTCAGTGGGACGGAGCGTAACAACATAAAGGGCCTCAATATCTATCGCTAACTTCGACCTCCTTCAACAACAGCGTGAGTCAGTTGGTGAGGGAAGCGAATTAGCGATAGCAGAAATAGGGTGGTTGAGTTATAGCGGGTAGATAAGTGCGTTTAGACGCTTTGCTTCAGAGAGGCTTTCTAGGCCAAGCCCCCCAACCAAAGCACTGCCATTTACGGTAATGATTTGCTTGTTCATACCTGCAGGCGTTGCCGCTAGCATAGGCAGTGATTTCAGGATGGCATCTGCGCCGCCCATTTTTTGATAACTACGGCCGCTTACTAAAATGACATCAGGTTGCATCTCAACGAGTGATTCCATTGAAAGTGGCTTGTAAGACGTTAAGCTCTGAGCGGCAGGGTTGATACCGCCAGCTAACTCGATGATTGCGTTTGGTGATGTTTCACCGCCAGCAACGTTGGCAGGGCGACCTTCATGCAGCAACAGGAATAGAACTTTCTTCGCTTCGTTGCTTGGTACTTGGTTCGCTTTCAGTGCTGCGATCTTTTGATTCACATCGGTTTTCACTTGCTGCGAGTGGTCTTCGGTATGGGTGATCTTTGCGATTTGGTCGATACGCTTTAATAGCCCTTCCACGTTTGCTTCAGTGTTAACAATCTCTACATCGACGCCTGCCGATTTTAATTGAGAGATAGCGTTGTCTGGTCCCATTTCATCCGAGCCAATCAATGTGGTTGGCTCTAGGGCGAGTAAGCCTTCCGCAGACAGGTTTCGGTGATAACCAATCTTTGGCAGGTTTTCTCCTTGAGGGAAGTGGCTGGTCACATCAATCGCGACTAACTGCTCTTCGGCACCTAATGCCAAAACCAATTCAGTAACGGCACTGCCAGCACTGATGATTCGAGGTTGTTCAGCGTCGTTGGTCATTGCGGGTGCGCTAAGTGCCAGGCTGATTGCAGCTAATGAAAGAAGAGGTGTCTTGGTCTTTAATTTATTGAGCACGTTTAAGTTGTTCATAATAAGTTCTTTATATTTTCTTTTTGTATCGCGAAGATACTCAGTGAGCAGTCCGTTCGCATTGTGAGTTCGAATCGATAGAGAGGCTTAGTCTGCTTGTTTAGTTTTATCAACCAGAAGCCAAACCTCGTGAAAATTGAGTGTCGCTCTAGCCATCGTCCGTGAGCAATTGAGTCGCTGGTATTCCGTTTTCTTGAAGGAATGAAAGCAACTTCACTAGGTTCTCCACGTTAGCGGCTTTATCTGCGCCAATGATGATCGGTTTTTTATCCGTTGAACCAGTCTCTTCTAACAGGGCAATCTTGAAATTTTCCCAGTCGATGTATTCTTGGCCGTTAATTGCCCAGTAGGGTTCGCGGTCTAAAATATTGACGCTAATTGAATCCTTGTGGACTTCAGAAACGTTTTTAACATCCGAGCTTGGCAGCTCAACTTCTAGCGATTCCAGCTTTACCGATGCCGTAAGCAATAGAAAAACCATCACGATAAAAATGATGTCGAGCAGCGGTGTTAAGTCTGGCGCTAGGCTCTGTGTGTGAGATGAGTGGGGCGTTTTAATCATGCTTGACTCACATCACCGATAGAGGTTTTGTTGACAGGCTTACCTTGAGTATCATCAGACTGATTGGTTTGAATCGACATGCCTTCTAGCCACACATTCACATAGTTCAATGTATGCTCCAATTGAGCTAGCACTCGATCGGCCCATAGCCCGAGTAGCTGAGCACCAGAAATAGCTGGAAGCGCAATCATTAAACCTGCTGCAGTGGTTCGCATTGCTAATCCAAGACCATCTGCCAAATCATTAGGCGTGATGCTGCCTGTTGTCGCGGCAACGCCTTTAAACATCTCAATAAGACCAAGTACCGTACCAAGCAAGCCGATGAGTGGGCTTATCACGCCGATCAAACCAAGCAGTCTTAAACCGGCATGAAGCTGGTGGCGTTTTTCTTGTAGCCAGATTCCAGCAGCATCTTCACGTAGCCCTTTTGAGAAAGAGTGGTGAGCAAGCAACATTGACACGCCCTTGTACAGTAGCGGGCGTTTACCTGAAATCGACTGAGCAAGCGCTTCAATCTCTTTACTGTTGGTTGGTGAAATTTGGTTAAGCTCACGACGAATAGCACGTTTGCCCACACCAATGCTGAGCATGACTTGGAAGACACGTTCAGCGATGATCATTGCTGTTAATGCTGAGCAGATAAGAAGAGGCCAAGTCATTAAGCCAAGTTGATCTTGTAAGTAACTGATTTGTTGCATGATTAATCCAACCTAAAACGAACAGGTATTTGTACTCGGTGAGCAATCGCTCGACCATTGACAGTGTGAGGTGAGAATTTCCATTGTTTAATGGCATCTAATGCGGCGTTATCGAGCATTAGCGCGCCTGATGAATTTACTAATGCTTGTTTAATTTGTTTGCCTTCAGCGTCTAGCCAGATCTCATACGTTGCGACACCCTCAACGCCACGGCGTCTTGCTTGGCGAGGGTAATTCGGTGGGGTAGGACGCGCAGAGAACGAAGGTTTAGTGACCCAAACCGGCTCTTGGTTTGATACGCCTTGATTTACTTCCTGAGGCTGGTTGGCAGACTCGTCCATATTCTTATCGACTTTCTTGTCGGCCAGTTTCTCTGGTTGAGTGGCTGGTTTTGGGCGTTCTTTCTTAACTACCTTTTTCTCAGTTACTGGTTTCTTTTGAACCGGCTTCTTCTCGACAACCTTTTGCTCAATCACTTTTTTCTCAACTTTCTTTGGTTGAGGTTTATTGGTGATCGCTTTTTTCTTTGGGATTGGCTTAGCTTGCTTTGGCTCAACCGTTTTTGGTTCGGCTTGTGAGACGGTTTCTTTTATTGGCTCAGGTTTAACTGGCTCTGTGATTGTTTTTTGCTGAGCTTGTGAAGGAACGCTCTTAGGAGTGAAGTTGATCGATACCGTGTTCGATTGGCTACCTGCAGGCATCGCAAATACTTTGGATTCTTGAGCGACAAACAACAACGCGGCATGAATCACTAACGATGCACCGCCTGCAATAACATATCTAGGAACGTTCACAATCAATCCTTTACCAAATCAAAATTCTGTATCGGATTATTGCTTATAATCTAAATAAGATCAATTATCAATTGCATTATCATTTACGTGTATTTATGATTCTCTCAGTTTTTAGCGAATAGTCTTCCAGACTTTGCTATGTAAGTGTTTAGAGAGATTATATGAGTCTTAATATTTATAAATTTGACGAATCAATCTTGGGCGTTTCTAGCCCTGATCCGCTTCGTTTTGCGTTTGCGAAAAAGCATTCTGCACACGCCGGAGGAAGTTCAATTCCGGTCGACCCCAGTAAGAAGTTAGAACTCTTTGACGAACTGATGCTGAGTGAAGGGAAAAAACAGGATAAGCGTTGCTTGTATATCCACATTCCTTTTTGTCGTGTGCGTTGTACGTTTTGCAATTTCTTCCAAAATGCCGCAAGCCGTAAATTGGTGGATGAGTATTTCGATGCACTGATGGTCGAGCTAAAGCAGAAAGCCAAAACACCTTGGGCTCAGTCTGGACTATTTCACGCCGTCTATATTGGTGGCGGAACTCCCACCGATTTGTCGTCTCAACAAGTTGAGCAGCTGGGTAAAGCGATTCGTCAATATTTCCCACTAGCAAACGATGTTGAGATGACATTGGAAGGGCGCATCAATCGATTTGGTGACGAGATGTTTGATCGTGCGCTTGAAGGTGGCTTCAATCGTTTCTCGTTCGGTATTCAAAGTTTCAATACTCAGGTTCGACGTAGTGCTAAGCGCCTAGATGACCGAGAGGTTGTGCTAGAACGTATCAGTTCACTAAGCCGCACCCGCACCGAGCAAGCGCCAATCGTTCTTGATCTGTTATACGGATTACCACACCAATCTATGGAAGTGTTCCAACAAGATTTAGAAGACTACATGTCTACTGGCGCACACGGCATTGACCTCTACCAACTGATTGTTGCGGGCAATGCACCTATGCTTAATCTTGTTGAGAAAGGAAAAATCCCACCGCCTGCGAATACGCCAGATAAGGCGAGCATGTATTTGGCGGGTGTGGAGTTCATGGCAAAAAATAAGGTCAAGCAACTGAGCGTAAACCACTGGACTCGTGATAACCGCGAACGCAGCATTTACAACAGCTTAGCGAAAACTTATGCCGAAGTTCTACCCATTGGTTGTGGCGCTGGTGGCAACATCGGCGGTCATGGTGTGATGCAGCATCGAACTTTAGACAGCTACATGGAGTCTATAAAGCAAGGTCAATTACCTATTGCCATGATGACTAAGCAAAGCTCATTAGAGCCTATCTTCTCAACATTAAAGGCAGGTTTCGATTCTGGTGTTGTTAGAAGAAGTACGCTACCGAGATTTATGGGGCAAGATACGTTCGACTACCTAAAACCTTTGTTCGCACATTGGGAAAATAACGGTTTAGTTGAGCTTTCGGAAGATTATCTGAGCCTGACTATTGCTGGCAGCTTTTGGGCGGTAAGCCTAGCGCAGAGTGTGATTCAAGTGCTTAACGCTGAATACCAAGCTATGCACCCAGCGCCTAAAGCGTCAGGTTCGGGCGTACACCCGCATGCAAGTTTGAAGCACGCTTAATATCGAATTTTTAGTTTATAACTTACTCGTTTATACGGAACATATTCAATGACAGATACAACATTAGAAATGACAGAAACTCTAGAACAACGCGTAGCTCTAATTTTAGAAGAAGAGCCAAAACTACTGCCAACAGCAATTGCTGAGAAGCTAGGTGTTTCAGAGGTTGAAGTGGTTGCTGCTTTTCCAAACGACATGGCGGTAATGCTAGATGGCAGCCGTGCTCAAGAGATTCTAGAAGGTTTAGTGGGTTGGGGCCCTGTGACCACTATCGTGCATTCATTTGGTTCTATCTTTGAAGTTAAAGCGCCATTCCCGAAAGGTAAGGTAGCGCGTGGTTACTACAACCTAATGGGCAAAGAGGGCGAGCTTCATGGTCACCTTAAACTTGATAACGTTAAACATATCGGTTTGGTGAGCAAGGCGTTCATGGGTCGTGAAAGTCATTACTTCGGCTTCTTCAGTGAAACCGGTGAGAACATTTTTAAGATTTACCTAGGCCGCAACCAAAAGCGTGAGCTTATTGCCGACCAAGTAGAACGCTTCAAAGCGCTAAAAGAACAAGCTTAAGTTCAATTTACAGTAAATAATCAGCAGCAATCTTACATAGGGTTGCCAACTGGCTTAAACAAGACATCAATGCTCGAGGATCGTTTAGTTCGCTAATGATCGCTCAACCTTGGGCAAAAATAATAAATCAGAGAAAGTGAAGAAAGGAATTACCCATGGAACAGCAAGTAAAACAAGAACGTCTACAAGGTCGCCTAGGTCCAGAAATCAAAGAGTTTCGCCAAGAGCGCCGTACCCTTCAACTTGCAACGGTTGATGAAGAAGGTCGCCCGAACGTAAGTTACGCACCTTTCGTTCAGAACCAAGAAGGTTACTTTGTTCTAATTTCTGATATTGCTCGTCATGCTCGCAACTTGAAAGCGAACCCTCAGGTCTCTTTGATGATGATTGAAGACGAAGAGAGCTCGAAGCAACTTTACGCACGTAAACGTTTAACGTTTGATGCTCAAGCAAGTGTTGTGGAGCGTGAAACGGAACTTTGGACTCAAGTGATTGGCCAGATGCAAGAGCGTTTTGGTGAAATCATTGATGGTTTGAGCCAACTTCAAGACTTCTCTCTATTCAACCTTAAAGCAGAGAACGGCCTATTCGTTAAAGGCTTTGGTCAAGCATACCAAGTGTCAGGCGACGATCTGGTGGATTTCGTTCACCTACAAGAAGGCCACAAAAAAGTGTCTAACGAATAATCTCGTTTAACCGATTTCTTCAGGAGCCCTCCAATGTGAGGGCTTTTTTATGTCTAAATCAAAGAGTTTGGTATATTGGCGTTTGATGACTATTTATGTGTAAGGATCGGTACGTGAAACCAGTAAGTCGAGATTGGGACGAGTTTTGTTATCCGTTTATCTATGAAGACAGTCCTATCTGTGATTTTGAGATTTTGTCGGATGAACTTTGTTGCCGAGTTGGATTGGTGTTGTCTTTAGAGCTAGAGCCTCAGGTTCGTGAGATCCTGCAACGCTTGCAGCCAAACATCTACCATTTGAATGGCTCTGTGCGCGGTAAGCTTGCCATCACCGAGTCTGAATTGGTCGAGCTCAAGCAAGATTATCATCGTATCCGTGAGCAGTTAGAAGGGGGGGTTAAAGGCTTTGTCTTACCCGGTGGACACCGAGTGTCTAGTGAACTTCACTTGTGTCGTTGTCAGGCTAAGAAAGTTGTGCGAGCTTTGGTGAGTATTGAACATCATGAAAGCAAAAAGTCGCCAGACCCGATTCTTTTTAAATACGCCAACCTAGTCGCGAACACTCTCTATGCATTGGCCTCTTTTACCAATCATGTGAATGAAGTCGAGGAAGTGGAATTTGTGAGTAAGAGCTACTCTATGCCGAAAAAGTCTATGCCAGAAAACAAAGACTAACGGTTAGCTCTATTCTTATTAAGATTTGAAGAAAGAAGAGACTAAGAAGCTAAACCATTGAGCACTATGCCAGGTTTAGCTTCTATAACAGAGCCTAAGCAGCCGTAGAGGCGCCGTTTAAGACTTTTGCGCCGCGTAGCATAGCTTCGATTAATTCACCCGCGTTGAACTTCTCAAGCGCTTCATGCGCCCCCACCTGATTAGCACGGTCGACACAGATCTCACTGGACAGTGAGGTATGCAAAATACAGTAAGCGTGACTTAAAGCGCTGTCGTTTTGCACTTCAAATGCAAGCTCATAACCATCTAATCCCGGCATCTCGATATCACTCACCAGAAGATCAATGGCATTGCCAGCGCTGGCTTGGCGTCGCATTAGGTCGATGGCATCTAAGCCGTTGTTACATATGCTGTAAGGGATGTTGATACTGTCTAAGGCATCAGATAACTGTTTACGTGCAATCAAAGAGTCATCCACTAATAAGATGTTCAATGCTTTGAGGCGTTCCCTTTCTACATCGGTCAGCATCGGGATATGAGCATTCTCATAAGCTGGGTAGATCTTAGAAAGCAGCAGTTCCACATCGAGCATTTGCACAATACGGTCTTCAAAACGTGTAATACCCGTTACAAACACATTGCGACCCACACTGGTGGGTGGAGATTCAATGCTCTTCCAGTCGCATTCAATGATTTTATCAATTGAACGAACCAAGAACGCCACAACTGTTCTCAAACAGTCAGTAACGATGAGTACACAATCTTGGTATTCAGCGGGTGTTATCGGACGGAAGCCAATCGCAGCGGACATATCAATCACAGGAACTGTAAGGTCGCGGATAGTCACTGTACCAATCACGTGATGATGGGAGTAGGGGATCTGAGTCATCGGCTGAAAAGGGACGATTTCTCTGACCTTAAGCGTGCCAATCGCAAAACTTTGAGTGAGGGACAACTTGAACATCAACATTCCCTGTGACTGACTCGCTTTACTGATCGGTTTGGCCATAAGTGGCTCCTACTTAATACGCGCTTAATTTATAAGGATTAATTTAAAGGGAAATGGAAGCCGCAGCAAGTCGCGATGCGGTTTTTAATGGCCTTTAAGGCAGTTGTTTTCGGTTATAGAGTGAAGAATAGCGGTTCTTGGGTTAAAATCACGCTAAACGCTGACTGTCGATGAATTTATGTCGATAAGCCGTTAGCGGCAAACAGATTTACAACAGTCAGTTCATTCGCGATGTTCTAAGTAATCGTCGTAAGTAAACTGGCAGCAACAAACTGAGAATTATCATGGCAAGAACAGCAGCAGCGCTTCATATTTTGGTGAAGCATAAAGAACTAGCAGAAGACATCATGACGCAGCTTAAAAAGGGCGCTAAATTTCAAACGCTAGCGAAGAAACATTCAACCTGTCCATCTGGTAAAAAGGGCGGCGACCTAGGTGAGTTCAAAAAAGGTCAAATGGTGCCTCAGTTTGATAAGGTTTGTTTCTCTGGCGAGACGCTTGTACCACACCTTGTGAAAACAAAATTTGGTTGGCATGTGGTTAAGATCCTTTACAGGACATGATGATTTAAAGTCTGCGTAGACATAGTAAGACGACTTTCGAGCATCTTAAACATTATCTTCGCATCAAGCGTCGAGATAGTGCATTGAAATGAACATGTTACTAAAGCTAAACTCTCAATAACGATCATCTTTAAATGGTTGCATAATGACGGCTCAAAAACGGTAAGTTAAGCCGAAAATACTCAAGTATCACGAATATCAACCTTCCAAGCACATCACCAAACGCCACGGGCTACTTAATTAAGCATGTTCACTTGTACATAGTTGAGAAGGTCGATATGTTATTGATTATCAATGGCTGTCTAGCTTACTATGCCAAGTTGACTTGATTCAAAAAGATTTACATGAATAGGATATTTATATGCCATTAGAAAAACAATGGTCATTTGAAGATAGCAGAATATGGAAGCTTAAACTGAAGCTTCAGTTTAGTGGTTGGTTACAATACATTATTCATGCAATTTGGATTTTTTTACTATTACTCATTGCTGGAGTTGGTTGGTTAATTGGGCATTGGCAAGCTTTGCTGTTTTGGTTGCCTCTTGGTTTAGCGGCATTATTAAGCGTTGCTTTGGTTGGATCCATTGTCATGGTTAAATATGGATTACACCCTGCTGAAAAATTACCGCCTAATAAAAATCATCTTGATGCGTTTGATTTAATGCGCTCACGTCAATCTTGTCGTTCATTTCAATCACGTAATTTAACATCGGAACATCATGCTGAATTACTCAAATTCGTTCAGTTCCATACTCGAGAAAACCAACTACTTGGGCAAAAAACGATTCGACTCGAATATATCAAGGCACCATTAACCGTTTGGCCAGTTGTTGGTGCTCATGAATTTTTAGTGGCCATTGCGCCGAAGGAATATAACCGTTTATCCGTTATTGATGTTGGTCGGAGTTTACAAAAAGTTGTGATTGAAGCGACTCGTATGGGGATTGCAACTTGTTGGATAGGACCTGGGGCTGATAACAAAAGTATAGTGCAACATCTAGGTAATAAAATCGACCCAACAAAAGATCATGTTATTTGTGTTTGTGCCATCGGCTATGAATCTATGTATAAGCCATTATTCATCCGTTTATTTAATCGTTTAACGCGTAAACGCTTACCGTTATCAGAACTGTTTTTTTCTGATCTTTTATTCAATAAGCCTTTGGATACTCAAACTAACCCCTTTGGTGCTTATGGACGGTGTTATGAGGTTTGTCAGTGGGCGCCGTCATCATACAATGGACAAACTACACGCTGTATAGCAATAACAGAACAGGACAATGATGAAAAAAACCTCACCCGTTTTGATTTTTACGCGTCCATTAACTCGCGGTATTATGCTCCGGTTGCGCTTGGAATCTGGTGTGCTAACTGGGAAATAGGTTGTGCAGCGTTGAATAAGCGCGGTTATTTTAAAGTTCTGCCGCTTATTACTGATGCTCCTGAGTTGCCACGCTACGACATCAGCTGGGTCGTTAACTGAACCCCGTTATCTGTTGATTTTATTGATATTTAATAGACTTTTTGAGGTAAGCAAAGAACAAAATAAAGTGCCACCCATTGTTAATGGCACACGCGCCAATCTTCTACTAGGCTTTGGTTGAGCATTAAACAAGATCCTTTACAGGACATGATGACTTACAGTCTGCGTAGACATAGTAAGATGACTTTCGAGCGTCTTAAACATTATCTTCGCATCAAGCGTCGAGATAGTGCATTGAAATGAACATGTACTAAGGTTCTTTACAGAACTTAGCAATAAATATGTGATAGATTGAATAAAAGGAGCGTATATACGCTCCTTTTTTGTGACTTTTTTGCGCGTTTTAAAGCAATACGGTTGAGTGTTCATCCCGGACGTTATGCGATAATTAGCGCTACGCCCTTAACTATCCGCCGTGACTAATCGTTGGGAGGAGGAGGGTTTTTAATGAGTAACTCATATAATAAATGCCATTCTTAAGGAAATTTATGCAGCTTTGCCTTTTAGCCTTTGCCTTTTCTAAAAAGCTGTAAACGAGTTTGGTAGGAGAACAACATGGAGAGTTCAGCTATGTTAAGCAAACCAGCGACAGATGTCATATTGCATGCCTTTGACTGGTGCTACGCTGACGTAATGAAGAACGCCCCACTGATCCAAGAGTTGGGTTATAAATCTGTTTTAGTATCACCGGCGATGAAATCGCTGCGCGGCCCTAAAGGTTGCGATCGAAATTCTGGCACTCAATGGTGGCAACGCTATCAGCCCCAAGACTATCGTGTGATCGATAATCAGTTGGGTGACACACAAGATTTTAAAGCGATGGTCGACACGTTAAAGCGACATGGGCTTCGTACTTATGTGGATGTGGTGTTTAACCACATGGCCAACGAATCGGGTATCCGCGGTGATCTAACGTATCCCAATCAGCAAGACATGGCGTCTTATCAAAAAGATGCTGACTATTATGAATCCATACGTTTGTTTGGTGACCTTTCTGAGCCTCTATTTGATGAGAACGACTTCGTGGAGGCGTTTGGCATCAAGAACTGGAAAGACACTTGGGAAGTGCAAAACGGGCGTATTACCGGTGGCGCGAGCGACCCTGGCCTGCCAACGCTGCTTGATAACGATAATGTGGTGGCACAGCAAAGAGCCTACCTAAAAGCACTGAAAGAGATTGGTGTGAAAGGATTTCGCATTGATGCGGCAAAGCATATGACACTGGCACACCTACGCAAGGTGTGGACGGATGACATCTGCGAAGAAATGCACATCTTCGGTGAGATCATTACCGATGGCGGCGCGACAGAAGAAGAGTATGAGCTGTTCCTTGAGCCTTATCTTAAACACACTCGCTTAGGCGCTTACGATTTCCCGTTGTTCAACACCATCTTCAAAGCATTTGAAGAGCAGGGCAGCTTTAAGTCTTTGATTAACCCATACTGTTTTGGTCAGGCTCTGTCGAATATGCGAGCGATCACGTTTGCGGTCACTCATGATATTCCCAATAACGAGGTGTTTTTGGAGCATGTGATGGATGAAGTGGATGAGCGATTGGCTCATGCTTTCATTCTTGGTCGAGACGGCGGTGTGCCGCTTGTTTACAGTGAACTGAGCACCAGCGGTATTCTGGACAAGAGCGGTCAGCCTCGTTGGCTTAACGACTGGCAAGCGCCTTACATGAAAAGCATGATTCAATTCCATAACCATGTTCATGGCGAAGCGATGCGTGTGGTTGAAGCGAATGATGATTTGTTGGTGTTTGTCCGTGGCGATAAAGGCATTGTGGTGATCAACAAGTCGAAGCGAAGCAAAACAGCCTCATTAAATTGGACTGGTGCGGTAACCGATTTACTGTCGGATGATGTGTTTGAATGTGTTGGTAAGGATTTAACCATCAAGGTGGAATCGAACCAATGCATGATGTTAACGACGAATGAATTGAAGCCTGTCACGAGTTAACTTGGATAGACTAGAAAGAGAAGCCCCGCTTACTGGCAATCAGTAATCGGGGCTTTTTATTTTAAGCTATTGCTCGGTAACTAAACCAAATGGCGACTCAGCCAAACGGCAACTGAGCCAAACCTTGGTTAAACCGTAAACTTATTCAATAGCTCGTCTTGTTGGCGAACATTGTCAGTTTGCTGCTGCATTGCGGTATTCGCTTCTTGGGCCGCTGTTGATACTTGTGTTGAAAGGTCTTTGATCTTAACAGTGTTGTTATTGATCTCTTCCGCTACTAAGCTCTGCTCTTCTGCCGCTGAAGCAATCTGGATGTTCATATCTGAGATGCGTTGAATCGCGTCACGGATACGATCAAGTGAAGAGTTCGCTTGCTGAGCGCGTTCAACGGCGTCAGTGGCTGTGTCTTTACTTTGGTTCATCGCGTTCGATACTGAGCTTGCACCCGCTTGGAGCTGCTCGATCATGTTGCGGATTTCCGTAGTTGATTCTTGAGTACGTTGTGCCAGAGTACGAACTTCATCGGCAACGACTGCGAAACCACGGCCTGATTCACCAGCACGCGCCGCTTCAATAGCCGCATTCAATGCCAGTAGGTTGGTTTGGTCTGCAATATCGTTGATTACTTTTAGAATTGTTTCGATGTTGGCTGTTGCTGATTCAAGTACTTGTACTTCGGCAACCGCTTGGTCGATACGTGCTGAAAGGTTATCAATCGCTTGAGTGGTGTCACTTACGACAGATGTGCCGTCTAGCGTTGCTTCGTCTGCTTCACGGGCTGCCGCTGCTGCGCCTTGAGCATTGTTTGCAACTTCAGTTGCAGTAACCGCCATCTCGTTCATTGCAGTCGCTAACTGTTCAAGCTCTTCCAGTTGGGTATTCATCGCTTTCGCTGATTCGCCTGCACCTTTAACCGTGATTTCAGTACCACGCTTAATTTCAACACCAATCGCTTTCGATTGAATGATCTGATTTTGCAGGTTTTCAGTAAAGGTGTTGAAACCTTTCGCTAGGTCAGAGAACTCTTGGTCTGTGTTGGTATCTAGGCGCTTAGTTAAATCACCTTGACCGCTCGCCACATCTTGAATGGCTTGGTTAAGCGCATCCAGTGGACGCATTAACACGCGAATTAGAACTGTTAGAGCAATGATGCTGAGAATTACCGCAATCAAAGAGTAGATCATTGAGCTGTTCTTCAACTCTTCAACGGTTTGGAAAGCGATCTCTTCATCCAGGATGGCACCGATGTACCAATCTTCACTAGGGATGTGGGTGAAATTAACTAGGAACATTTTGCCGTCGACTTCAATTTCTTGAGAGCCTTCACGAATAGTCGCTTGTGGCATGTAGCTTGATAGCGTTTCACCGTTGTTTTTCGCATTTGGGTGAGCAATCGTGGTGCCGTCGGCTGTTACTAGGAACAGGTAACCCGCATCAAACAAGTTCACTTGGTTGACCAAGGTAGCAAGGTTCGTCAATTCTAGGTCGTAGAACATACCCGCAGTAAAGCGGCCGTTGTCTTTAACTGGAGTACCTACTGATATGATGACTTTCTTACTTGATGCATCCACATAAGGAGCGGTAACAACTAAACTGTTTTTGGATTTAGCATCAATGTACCAAGGACGAATTCGTGGGTCGTAGTCTGGACCGGCATCCCAACCATCATCATTTTCAATAACGAAACCGTTTGCTTCATAACCAAAACCAACCGCTAGGAAGCTGTTTTTAAGCTTTGGCTTTTCTAAGATTTCTTTAACGTAAGCGCGATCTTCAGGGTTGATCTCGATGACTTCAGTCGTCGATTGAGCCAACGCTTTCTTGGCGTTCATCTCCGATACGACGGTATTTTTCACGCCCGAGACCATCTCTTTCAGGCTCGCATTGACGTGGTTTTCTACTGCACTTCTTACAGTGTAAAGTTGTTGTATTGAAAGCAATGATACTGTCACTAGCAGCAAGGCTGATGATGCAGCAACCACCTTATGGCTAAATTTCATTGAGTTTTCCCCTTCTCACAGGCTTTGCGAAGACTAAAGTTAATCGTGTTTTTGTAATTATATATATCGACTAGATTGGATTTTACTTGAATGTAATTTCACAAAATAGACTACAAAAATACAACAACCTAAACAATGCAAAATTCACTAAAGCGCATATTTGTTGCTTTTAGTATTTAGTTCAATGAGTTGGGGAATGGGGCTAGACGGAGTTTAAGGAGGAATTAAGAATGTATTAATTTGATAGTTATGCGTTCAGTTTTCTATTAAAAAGAGGCGGGGTGAACAAACGATATGAAATCAAATGACATGCAGAGCTTATAAATTAATTGAACTCCAAATAATACTGTGTATATATTTTCGCAAATAAAAAGCCCCACAAAAGTGAGGCTTTATAAACTGAATCTTTATTGAGTTACATAAGTAGTATCTAATTTAGAATATTAGATGCGCTACACCAGCGATAACTGGAAGCGTAATTAACGTACGTAGAATAAAGATAATAAACAGTTCTAAGATGTTCACTGGAATCTTACTGCCTAGAAGTAGAGCGCCCACCTCAGACATGTAGATCAGCTGAGTTACCGACATTGCTGCAATAACAAAGCGAGTCATCTCGTTGTCGATAGAAGCCGCAAGGATTGCTGGGATAAACATGTCCGCAAAACCAACAACAATCGTTTCAGATGCTGCAACCGCTTCAGGAACACCAAGTAGCTCTAGGAATGGAATGAAAGGCTGACCTAGGATTGAGAACACAGACGTGTATTCCGCAATAACCAGTGCCATTGTACCTAAACCCATAACAACAGGCAGTACGCCAAATACCATATCTACGGCGTTACGAACGCCTTCGCCAAATACAGATTTAGCTGACTTTACTTGAGATGCTTTATTTACCGCTAGCTCAAGACCCCAAGAGAACGTTGAGTGACCTGCTGGGATCGCGTCAGCGTCTTTGTGCGGCTTGCTGCCATCAATGAAAGTATCTTTCTTCATGCTTAGTGGTGGAAGGCGAGGGATGATCACCGCTGCCACAATACCCGCTAAACAGATTGCTGCGTAGAAAGGTAGGAACAGGTGCTCTAGTTCTACCTGAGCAATAACCACAAGACTGAATGTGATAGATACTGCTGAGAAAGTCGTACCAACAACCGCAGCTTCACGCTGAGTGTAGAATTTCTTCTCGTACTGTTTGCTTGTAAGCAGGATACCAACACTGCCGTCACCCAACCAAGAAGCCATACAGTCAATAGCACTGCGGCCTGGTAGGTTGAAGATTGGACGCATGATTTTACTTAGTAGCGTGCCAAACAGCTCTAGTAGACCAAAGTTAAGTAGAAGCGGAAGTAGCAAACCAGCAAAGATGAATACTGAGAACAGTGTCGGAAGCAGGCCTTCTAGAACCAGACCACCAGTATTTTCTTCCCAAATAACCTCAGGGCCAACTTGGAAGAAAGCCATAACGGCTGCAGCCCCACCAATTAAACGAACCAGCAACCACAGTGGAGATGGGTTGAAAAGGCCGTTTAAAAATGAATTTGATGTAATGAATGTAGGCTTAAAAATGGTGCTTAAAACTGAAGCTACAGACATGAAAGCAACGATCGCAGTGATGATAGGGACTAGATATTCACCGAAAACCGCTTGAATTGATTTGGCTAAGATAGCTACAGGGATGGTTAGATCACCTTGATAGCTGATTGGCGCCATGAAAAGGAATAAACCAATCAATGATGGGATTAAGAAAACCCAGAAACTGCCTTTAGATTTCTCTGTTTGAGCAGTATTCTTGTTGTTAGACATGTTATTGTTCTCGAATTTCTACACGTAAAAAAGCCACATCCTTGGCATTTTTATTCACTAAACGTCCGTATTTTCTCATTGGGTGCAAGATTACCCAGTATTAATATCGCTTGCAATACTATTCATCAAATATCGCTAAATATTCATACTGGTTATTCTGCAACGTATTAAGAGTTTAGAATAAAGTGTTGCGGATGTTACGTAGTTTGAGGTTATATTGCCAGGTATTTATAAATTGACTGGGGTTTCAGTTCGATAGGTCAAGTATAACCAGTAGCTAAACGCAATAATGAAAGCAAAAGAGGCAGGGAAAGCCAATGCCAAGATTTCGAAGCGTTGGAACAGACAAGCGCCAATTAAGCCGCCAAACAGGAAGCCAACCACAATGAAAATTAGCAGTTTGGCTTTACGGCGGTCAAAAGGCATCCCCTTTAAGCGAGCGCCAATCATGATCCCAAGATCGGTAATGATCCCGCTCATGTGTGTTGTTCGAATGATTGCCCCGCTGTAAGTGGTGATCATCGCGTTCTGCAAACCACACGCGGCTGAAGCGAAATACTGACCTGAAGTATAGCCTTGCAACAGTGTCCACAGCGCCAAAAACAGCAATCCACCCTCAATACATAGTGCAACACCGTAACGGCGTCCTAACTTCAATGCTTGGTTTTCAATAAAGAACCCGCTGAACGCCGCACCTAACATGAAACTCATGATCACCAATAGGAGGTGAACAGAAGCCGAGGTCGGTGTAAGCAGGCTACTGCCTAGCAAAGACATGGTGCCGGAGATATGGGAGATAGCTTGATGTTGGAAGCCAAGTAAGCCGATAGCATTAACACTGCCAGCAAGACCAGCTAACAAAAGGGCGCCGTATTCAACCCAGCGAGGTAACTTAGAAATCATGTGGTTCACCCTGGGTTAAATAGAGGAGCAAGATTATAACGCTAGACAAAAGATACGCTAGCGCTGTGAAGCGTTGATATTTGATCTTAGGCAACAGTATTGCAGTTTGTTTTAATACTGTTGCTATATAAAGATAACGGTCAATAACGAGATAAAGATAACGCTCATTGACGAACTAGTTGTAATGGCTCATTTGGTGGTCGAACTTAACCCAACCGTGTTTGCGTTCTTCATAAACCGAAAAGCTCGGCAGTGGGAAGTCTTGCTCTTTAAATAATCCGAGCGGGACGATATAAAAATCAGCGGCGGCAACCGACTGCAAAAGCATGGTGGTGCCACACTTGGGACAAAACTGATAGGTGACTTCATTACCCGTATCGCTGATGCGTGAAAAAGAGGTCACTTCACCGCTGAGTGTAACTTGTTCTATTGGGAACCGAGCCTGAACGCCGAACACACTTCCGGTGCGTTTCTGACACTCATAGCAATGGCAGACAGATGTACGTTGAGGTTCACCTCGGCATACTAGGTTGACTGCTCCACAGCGGCATTCGCAACTTCTGATATTTCTATCTTTAATATGATTGATATCCATCCATGCTCCACTTCTGGTTAACCCTGTATTGATAATTATACTAAAGCCCTTTATGGTCTGCACAACTGGATGAAAACAAAAGAATATAATTGCCCATGAAAAAGAAAATCTTACCTATCCCTCTGATTCTACTGATTCCAATTGTCATGCTGGTTGTGGTGATAGTAGCGGGTATTTATCGCTTTAGCTTAAGTGATGAAGAGATCTTGGCGAAGTTTCCTTCTTCTCAAGTGAGTTATGACCCAGTCGTAGAAACCGTTTTTGATTTGAAGACGACCAATCCATGGACAATTAAAGTTCCTGAGACTAACGCCTACGCTTTTATCAATGAAGTTGATGAGCCTAGAGCCATCGCGTTTGGACGCTATGACTCAGGTGTTGAGCGCGGTGTGGTAACGGTAGACACCAATAATCTTTCAGCCGCCACGTTGGGCAAGGCGAGTTTCTTTGTCGCGCCGATGTGGATATCTAACCAAGGCAGCGGTGTTTTCTATTATCTAGGCCTGTTTAAGCATGACCAGCAACGAAGCCGTGTGGTGTTAGTCGACCAACTTTTACTGGGTGATCGTATACAAATTCAGACATTGGAGGTAGCTCAGCAGCCAGGTTCGCAATCACAGAATAAACTTACTGGGGAAGGTTTTATCGGCTTTACTCAGCATTCTGCGGAACAATCATTTGCAGAACCCCCTTCTGAAAAGGTGTTAATGAGTTTTTCTTTTGATACGCAATCAATTGGTAAGCAATAACGTTTTCGTGAATGTAAGGATCTGTTGTTTATGTGAGCCAAATTACATATTATCTTAGTTAGATGAATGAAATTTAGACACACTTAGCTTTGTGTCCGCTTATTTTTACAAATGGAGCTTGCGAATGATTAATAAACGTTTTTTTAAGACGAAAGATGAAGTTGAAGTGACCTTCGAGCTAGAAGCTCAGGAAGCGAACTCTGTATCCATCGTTGCTGACTTTCTTGATTGGAAAGCCACCCCAATGAAAAAACTGGCCAAAGGGAAGGTTTACAAGTTTAAAACTCGTCTACCTAAAGATGGCGAGTTTCAATTCCGCTACCTAGTTGATGACCAACAATGGGTGAACGATGCGAATGCCGATCGTTACATCCCAAATGAATTTGGTGAAGACAACTGCCTAGTGTCGACGGTAAACGCATAATCTTTTCTTAAAACCAGCGACTAATTCGCTTCGTTTATTAATTATTCGAAACGGAATAACGTCAACCAATAGAAAGCAGAAACTAGCCGTTTCTGCTTTTTTATTTTTAAATTTAGCGGTTAATTTTATTTCTTATCTAGTGGCTCTTCATCTACGGCAACTCAATGACTTAGGCTAAGTTGGGAAGATTCACATCATATTATGACAATGCATTGATGATTTATGCGTTTGAAAAGCATATCCTATGCCTTTATATCGTAGAAAGACCTGTTTACCGTGTATTCAAAAATATTTCCCTCTCCGTTTGCTGAGCTTTCACCTGTAAAAAAAGTAGCTATTTTGGGACTGCCACTTATTGCTGCGATTGGTGTTGCTTTGCAATCGTCACAATCGGATCTGACGAAAACGATCGATCTTGATTTGCCCGACTCAACCGTTATTGAGTCAATTCTGTCACCATCTTCTGTTACCGTTATTGAGCCGCCGACATTTGAGTATCAAATTCAATCTGGCGATAACTTGAGTAGCATCTTCACTCAGCTTGGATTTTCTTACAAATCGATGATGAGCGTGATGGAAACTGATTTGAACTTCCTTGCTTTAGATACGCTTCGTCCGGGTAATACATTACGCTTTTGGCGTGATGAAGCGACCGGCGACCTTTCTAAAATGGAACTTCAATTTAGCGTCGCGGACAAAGTGGTTTACCGACTGCTTGATGACGGCAGCTACGAATTCGAAGACATCTCTATTCCTGGTGAATGGAAGCAAAAACCTTTAGTGGGTGATATTCAAGGCAGCTTCTCAATGTCGGCGAACAAGGTTGGCCTGAGCAGTCTTGAGATTGACCATATTGTGACTCTTCTTAAAGATAAGCTGAACTTTAGCCGAGACCTACGTGCTGGCGATCAGTTTGAAGTGCTTCAAAAAGCGCAATATGTTGATGGTGTTGCAACCGGAAAACGTGAAATTGAAGCAATTAAGATCATGAATCGTAACCGCGTTGTTTCAGCATACTTACACACTGACGGACAATATTACGATGCTAATGGCGATAGCTTACAACGTGCTTTCCAACGTTACCCAGTGAGCAGTAGCTGGCGCCAAAGTTCTCAGTTTAACCCTAAGCGCTTACACCCTGTGACTGGCCGCATTTCACCGCACAACGGTACGGATTTCGCGACACCAATTGGCACACCTGTTCAAGCAACGGGTGATGGCAAAGTGATCATGACGCGTAAACACCCTTATGCGGGTAACTATGTGGTGATTCAACACGGTAGCACTTATAAAACGCGCTACTTACACTTAAGCAAGATCCTTGTTCGTAAAGGACAAACGGTATCTCGTGGTCAACGTATTGGCCTATCGGGTAAAACGGGTCGAGTGACAGGTGCTCACTTGCACTATGAACTGATCGAACGTGGTCGCCCTGTTGATGCGATGAAAGCGAATATCCCAATGGCCGATTCTGTGCCTAAAAAGGAAAAAGCGACATTCACAGCCGCGAGAGATGAAGCCGACAAGCTATTGAAGGCAGCGTTAGAAACGCGCAATCTAGCAATGGTTAATAATGCTAGTAAGTAGCTAGCCATTAAACTGTTTTAAAGCCGCAAGAGCATCACAAAGCACAGTCAGTGTTAAGTGATGCTCTTGCGGCTTTTTAGTTCTCAATAGAAGGTTCGGTAAGGGTTTAAACTAAAGGCTCTGAGTGCGCGACATAGCTAACGATAGCTTCAGGCCGCATTGGAGGTGAGTAGAGGTAACCTTGGATCTTGTCACATCCCATCGCGTGCAGCTTTTCTAATTGCTCACGCTTCTCAACACCTTCCGCAACCAAAGATACATCGAGTCTATGGGCCAGTTGAACAATCAGCCATACTACGCTCTCTGAGGTCGAACTAGTTAACAAGTCTCGAATAAAGGTCGCATCAATTTTAATGCAATCGATAGGGTAGCTGTGGATGTAGTTCAAACTGGAGTAGCCTGTACCAAAGTCGTCGAGTGCAATCGTGAAGCCTTGTCCTCTCAGAAAGTTAAGCGCGGATTTTGTCTCTTGTGTTGGCGATAACAGAACGGTTTCGGTTAACTCGATAACAAACTCATTCGCCTTAAAATGGTGCTGTTCAATGGTTCGAGTCAGGTAGGATATATAACGTTTCGAATCAGTAAGCTCGTGCGCAGAGCAGTTGATTCCAAGTTTAACCTTGTAGCCCAAGCCTTGCTCTAGTGTGGTTTTAGCGCGGCACACCAATTCAATAATGCGTTCACCTAATTCGACAATCAGCCCTGACTCTTCTGCCACTTGAATAAACTCTACGGGTGAGATGTCTCCATGTCTGGCGGTTTTCCAGCGAGTCAGTACCTCGAAATATTCCCATTGCGTTTCACCTTGACCCACAATCGGCTGTACCACTACGTACATTCCATTGCTGTCGGGGATATAGCTTTGTGAAATTGGGTTTTCCAGCTCACTTCGTAGCGCTGCGACTAGCTCGGTTTTTCTTTGGTAACGAACTCTTAAGTGAGTGTCATAACATTGAATATGAGTATCTTGGCTGTGTTTACACTCTTTAAGCGCCAAGCTGGTATTGAAGATGATTTGCTCAACGTCTTTGTTGTCTCCATCCGAACTGGCAATACCGATGCTGACGTCGAAATCTATCTTGATATCAACGCTACTGTAGCCCTGCTTAATTTTGGCCAGTATTTGTTCGCACACGGCTATCGGATCAGAATGGTAGGTGATGAAGGCGAACTCGTTGCCAGCAGTCCGGAAAGTCAGGTTGCTTTCGGGTAAGGTTCTCCGCAAGGTTTCTGCGACAAATTGAAGTACTTTATCGCCAATATAATTGCCGTGCATGTCATTAATGGCTTTGAAGCTATTGATATCGAGTAAAGCCAATGTAAACGGAGTGACGCTCTGTTGAGTAATCGACTCTAAGGTATCTGATAAACAGCTTCGGTTGAGTAACCCGGTTAGGCTGTCGTGTGACACCTCATAACTAAGCTGATTTACAAGTTGTTCGGAACGATCGTTAAACCACATTTCACGCAAGGTGTGGATGATGATGTCGGCGAACAATTGATGGTGCTTTACCACGTCTTGTTGCTGATCAGGGCTAAGAGGCGAGGTGAACGTTGAAAACAGCACGCCCATCACTTCGCCACTTTGAGTTCGAGTCGGGATCGCGATGGAGTTTTGTGAGGTGATTTCCTGCCTAAATGCCGATGTTGGCAATGACTGGACGATGTACTGAGCAAATGAGCAATCTGGGTGTCTTTGATTGACGGCTTGTTGGTAGATGTGACCATGGCGCGCATTGATTTTGTCATGTAATACATGATCAGAATGGGCGATCACCAAAGGAACGGTTTGGTCAGGGAAGTACTTCTTCTCAATGATGCTAGTGTATTGAGTATCAAAGGTCTGATGTAAAGTAAGCACAGCTGACTCTAAAAGGTCGATACCTTCCAATTTCAGCAAACGGCCAATGCGCTCTGTGTCTATCATGCTATTGTGCGTATGTTGAGTCATAGCCACCACCCCTAGTTAACCAGATTCACTGTGTAAGCGGTATACGTATTATCTTGTATATGTGCGAACTTGTATAACCTATATGCGTCAAGTTTATTATTGGCCGTGTTGTATAACTTTTCAAATTAAAATGTGACTTATTTCACAGAGCTTGCGTGCTACGCTCTTTGTCTAGCCTGTCTTTCAGATGGTCCAAAAAGAGCTTGGTTCGCGTGTGCGAGTAATCAAGCTTAGGGTAGTACGCGTAAACCATCACTTCGTCGGCGGTAATATTTGGCAATACTGGAACTAATGTCCCTTGCTTTAGATCCTCTTTGATCATCGCTTTGATGGTTAACAGTACGCCCATTCCTCGCTTCGCAGCATGAAACAAAGCCTCTGGATTGGTGGTCGCAAAGTTACCATTGAGGGTGATGCGTTGCCCTTTGGTGAGTGTGACTTCTCGGGTAGGGCGCTCTCCCCAAATTAACGAATTGTGTTGTTCTAAGTCCTGCTCGTTGGCGGGGTAACCATGTTTAGCTAAATAGCTTGGCGCTGCATAGAAGCTGGCTTTGTGTTCAAACAGCGGTGTTTTCTTGAAGCTTAATGAGTTGAGTTGTTCTAGTTCACGACTGATTACCAAGTCCAAGCCAAGCTCGGGTAATTGACCGGGCGTAGTGGTGATGAGTTGTACCTTAATATCAGGGTACTTTTCTAAGAAGTCGTCCATGTATTGCACCAGAAACTTAGAGCCAACCGCAATCGTAGCGCCAATCTTTAATAGGCCTGCTGGGGTTTGGTTAACCGAGCGAGTCTCATCAATAATGGACTGCCAATTGTCGAGCTGATCCTTGGCTCGCAGGTAAAAGAGCGCACCTGCTTCGGTTTGGCTAATTGATCGCGTGGTACGCTTTAACAGTTGGGTGCCGATGCGCTCTTCTAACCAGTTCACTCTTTTACTGATCGCCGAGCTGGTGGTGTTCAGCTTTCGAGCAGCACCATTGAAGCTGCCTTCTTCGACTACTCTGACGTAGCTTTTTACGTTAAGAATCCAATCCATATTATTTCCTGTTGGGACTTAATAAAATTCCAATTTAGCTAATTATCAATTATTGGTTTTGAATGTAAACTCGTCTAATGAACAAATATCAAACGAATAGGGAATTTTTTGAGCCAATCGACCTTTAAAAAAACACCGTTACTCTTAGCAATGATGATTATTGCTACGGGGCAGGTGGGTGTGAGCATCTACTTGCCAGCATTACCGTTAATTGCTTCTGATTTAAGTGCTACTCAAGTAGATGTACAGCTTCTCGTCACGCTGTTTCTGGTGGGTTTTGGCTTGTCTCAGCTATTTTACGGACCGATGTCCGATGCGGTGGGAAGAAGACCTATCTTCTTGTTAGGTCAGGGTGTTTATTTGATTGGTACAGTCGTTTGTGTTGTGTTTTCTGACAATATGACGGCGCTAGAAGTTGGTCGCTTGCTGCAAGGTTTAGGGGCGGGCAGTGCCTCGGTTCTTGGGCGAAGTGTGCTTCGTGACAGCTATGATGGTTCACAGCTTACCAAAGCGTTGTCTTATATCTCGATCACCGCGTCGATTATGCCGATCATCGCGCCTGTATTTGGTGGCTGGATTTCATTCCACCTTGGTTGGCAGGCGGTGTTCCTTTTCGTTCTATTGTATTTACTGGCGATATTCACACTGGGTTACTTCGTGTTGCATGAAACTCTGCCATATGGGAAGAGCCGTTTTGAAGTCAGCCAAGTGGTAAAGAACTACGGACGCTTGTTAACGAATCGCCAAGTGTTGACCAGTGCCAGTTACAACTGGATGAGCTACATGGCGAGTTTGGTATCGCTGTCGTTGTTTCCATTCTTAATGCAAGAGCAATTGGGGCTGACCGCCGCTGAGTATGGTTCATTGATGATTGTCCCTTCGGCAGGCTTACTGATAGGTAGCGTCGCTTTAAACTTACTCAATCGTAGGTTTAGTACGCCCCAACTGATGAGCCTAGCTATTTTGATTATCTTGGCATCGGGAACTTGGCTTCTTACTCATGAGTTATCCATCTTTAACTTAGTTTGGGCGTTTACTTGGTTGGCGATAGCACAAGGCATCTCGTTCCCATTATCAATCAGCATGTTATTAGAACCTCATAAGAAACAAGCGGGCGCAGTGTCGGCATTGTCTGGCTCAATTCAGATGTGTTTAGCGGGTTTATTGGGTGGGTATCTGGTAGAAAGTTGGGTCACGACTCATCTACAGTTAGGCGTGTTCTACCTCATTATTGGCGCAGCCATGGGCGGAGTGCTTTGGTCTTCAACCAAAATGAACAACAAAGGCGATACTGTTGAAGTGGAATATAGCTAAACACTAAATTCACTATCGTTTAACGCACCATCGTTAATACGTTGTATTTGTGCTGATGGTTTTCTACAATGCTTCGGTCCATTGAATAGGTAAGAACAAAATGCAGCAAAATGAATTTGAAGTACTGGTAAAAGCTATCTGCGCACTAGATGGCCTGCCTCAAGCGCTTGAGCTATTGAAATCCAATGAGGATACAGAAGTCGCTGAGGCTGCTGCATCACTGACTGGTCAATTTGCACTTGCTGAAGTGGAAGGCGAAAAGCGTATTTACCACGTGACGCTTCAAGAAAATGAACAAGGCGAAGAGCAAGAGTACATCGAACATGTCATGAATGAAGGCGATGACTTAATCAAATTTGCAGCTTGGTTCTTTGAAACGATGTTTGAATTGAAGCAAAAAGACACATACCAAATTGCCGGTAAAACTTACAGACAGCCAAAGCGTAGCTAGGTTTCTAAGTAAAGCATTTTAGAAAGCAGCTCTCTTGAGCTGCTTTTTTGTATAAGTGTCTAAACCATGTCTTAGATTGTTATTAGGAATGGAGCATTAAGCTCAAACCAGAATTTAGGCTAACTCATTGATATACATATACAATGCTGATTAGCACAGAGACAAAATTAGGCTAATTGCAAATGAATTCTTAATATTGCATTAAAGTGTGATTTAGATCTTGTTTTTGGGCGTTTTAAGTGTAGAATCCGCGCTAAAGAAAGTTGATTATGTGCGGAGATAAGCATGAATTACGAACTAGGCCACGCATACCTTGGTCAAATGGCAGCAAAAAACATGATGCACGAAGCATTGTACGGCACTTCAAAGCCAAAGAAACCATCGTTCTTTAAGCGAATGATGAAGAAAATGGCTAAATAAGCATTTTCAAAAACGGAATTTTAAAAGGCCTTAAACTCGATGAAGTTTAAGGCCTTTTTCGTTTTAGCGATTGGTGAAAGTTATCGCTTTGTTTTGTTGTGGATGGACACAAAAAATACCAATTAAGCTTCTGACTAATGGCTTTTAATAAACTCAGCCAGCAGATTGATTGGATAAGTCGACCACATTATTAGGGATGCTATCTAAGCCATTCTCTTTCATCCACGCTTCTAAGTTATCGGCACCACCGATGTACTTACCATCAAGCCAGATCTGCGGGACGGTGACCGGTGTTTTCTCACCAATGTGTGCTTTTACCTCTGGAATCATACGGTACAAAGCGGCGCTGTCTTTTACGACATCGTGGTATTGGTATTCAACACCCGCTTCATCCAGCATTTTCTTCGCTTTAACACAGAATGGGCAGGTCGCCTTACCATAAACGATGTTGCCTTTTAAGCTGTCTCGTTTGGTCCACTCTTTGATCACCGATTGGATTAACACACCGCGATTCAGCGCTTCACCTTGGCTGACCACTTTGCCTTCAACAACAAGGATTGGAGCATGCCAAGAGCCTAGTTTTAGCGGCTCCCACCAGTGAGACAACCAATCTTTCACTTCCAGTTCGACATCGACATCGGCCAACTCATTCTCAAAAGTATCCTTCAGAATGTCTTTGGTAAGGGTACATTCTCCACATGGGATGTTAACTTTAAATGGACCCCAGCTGCCTGCCCAACGGTATAGTGTAATCTTGACTGGTTTCTTCATGTTTACGGCCTCGTTTGAATTCTCTTATCCATATAGAACGGACTGTCGAACTATTTATTTCACCAACCTTAAACTTTCTTCACTTTTGAAGGTTTTTTAGTTTCCCAGTGCGTTATAAATGCAACTGACGCAATAATAATAGCAGCCCCTAGCCATAAACGACCCGGTGGAACCCAACTAAATACAATCCAACCTGCTAAAACGTTTAGCGGTAATTTGGCGTGGTCAAAAGGTTGCACAAACGAAGCATCAGCGACCGAGTAGGCTTTTACTATCGCCCATTGAGCGAGTGCCGTCATAACACCGATAACAATCAATATAGCCCAGATTGTACCGCCGCTTGGCGTTTGCCAATCTGGCGCAGCAAGCAGGATGTTAAATGGTGTGATTAATAGTAGAAGATAGACCACCATGGTTGAAGGACTGTCTTGCGAAGAGAGTTTTTTCACCATCAGTGAGTAGCATGCCCAGAAGAAAGCGGCACCGACTGGTAATAACGTTGCCCAGTTAAAATCTTCAGCCCACGGCTCTAGAATCACCATCGCACCCACGAAGCCTGCTAAGGTCGCGCCCCAGCGAGCAGCCCCAACTTTCTCTTTTAAGAAAAGCCCTGAACCAATGGTTGCAAACAATGGCGATGTCATGAGAAGGGCAATGCCTTGCCAAATTGGTACTGGGTAAGCCAGTGCCCATATCCAAAGTTGAATACCAATAACAGACAAGAAGACACGGAATACGTGCAATTTGAGGTTGTCGGTTTTTAGTGCGCGGCGAATTCCCAATGTTTTTAGGTAAGGAAGGATGGCGAACAATGCGATTGAATACTGAATGACGGCAACGGTGGTAGAAGTCAGTCCGAAATGAATGCTAGCGATTTGAGTTAGGCTGTTGATCAAAGCAAAGGCTAAACCTGCGGTTAGCATCCAGCTAGCGCCTTGGATCGGATGGTGTTGTGACATGATGCTTCTAATTATTTGATGTGGTTCACCTATGATACGGATTTAACATCACTTAACCAGAAAAAGCATTGATGAAGTTAGTCAGAATATTCGAATATGAAAAAAGGTTGAGCCATTGCCCAACCTTTTTGGTCTTCATCTAAAGTAGCTTTAGATTAGAAGTCGTAGCGTACACCTAGGCGAAGAGAGTCTTCACTTTGTGTTTCTAAACCTGCAACTTTTACGTCGTCTAGATTGTTTAATTGGTAAGCAACGTATGTACGGATAGATTTGTTGAACTTGTAAGTACCAGTCAGCTCAAAGAAGTCAGCTGTGTCTTCAGTTAAGTTCTGTGTCGCGTCTTTTTCTTGTTTTTGGTACAAACCTGCCAGTTCAAATTGGTCTGTTAGCTTGTATTTAACAGCAACTTCCACACCAGAGAACTCAGTTTTTGCTTTGTCGTCTAGGTCACCCATTGTGTAGGTTGCACCTAGGTATAAAGCATCCATTTTGTAGTTAATACCAGCAATCAATGCTGTAGCTGAACCATTACCAGTACCGTTGTCGTTACCTGAGTAACCAAGACCGAAACCTAAGCCCATCGGTAGTGTGTAAATGCCAGAGATACCGTAACCGTCAGTATCTTTGTCTTCACCAGCAATCAAACTTGCTTTAAGAGAAAGTGCGTCTGCGTCGTAAGCGTATACAAACGTGTTATTGATTTGCTCGTCACCTGCATTGATGAATGCTTTTTGGTCACCAGAGTAGATAGTAACATCCGACATTTCTGAGATTTGAGCTGCAGCTGTATCTTGACGACCTACTGATACTGCGCCGAAGTTACCTTCAAAACCTGCATACATGTAACGTTGCTTAAAGTTTTCAGTCTTACTGTTATCAGCAGAAGATTTCACGCTTTGTTCTGCTTCGTAGAAACCAAAACCAGATAGGTCGCTAGTGATTTCTGTAGTACCACCCACATTCAAACGAAAACGGCTTTTGTTTTCCATTGTACCTTCGATTTCTTCACCACCAGAACCAATGAAGTCACCACGGAATTCAGCACGACCGCCAATCTTAAGCTCAGTACCGTCAGAGCTGTAAACTGTTGCTGCTAGAGATGAACCTGAAACTAGTGCTACTACCACTGCAGAAGCTAGAACTGCCTTTTTCATAATCACTTACCTTGTATTTTAAAATCCGTGAGCAATGCGCTCTCCGTTTCGATATGAAGCTAATTTAGAGCAGCTAAATTAAGCTTTCATTTCTATAAAATTACATTTTCGTGAATAGGGAACTTTTTAAGTGTTGATTTTATTGCACTTTCATTTCAATAGACTGAGTGGTTTGTGAATGGTTATACAAGTTGCGTGTATTTCAAAGGTCACATTAGCAAGTTTTACCTTGGAATCACGTATGTCGATGGTGGTGAATTTTGGCTGCGCTGAGAGCTTGTTAATCTGATTAACTGCTTGTACTGGTAAGGATATCCTCTATGATGCAAAAACTTAGAAGAGAATAGATTCTGCTCAACAAGATGGAGACGTTGGATGAAAACAGAGTACTTAGGCGATGTTTTACAAGGTAGGCAGGTTATTGGCTCCTTGAATGTTGAAGACCTACCCGTTGGAGAGCACCAGTTTTGGTTTCAAGTCACCAGTGATGGGCTAGGGCAACCCAAGAACATGCCGGTTTCTGTTTTCAAAGGCAGTCAAGCAGGTCCTAAGTTGATGATCACCGCTGGTATTCACGGTGATGAGCTCAACGGTGTGTTGGCTGCTCAGCAAATTATCAGAGACTTAGTCGGTAAAACTCTCAAAGGCACGGTCACGATAGTGCCTACTGTGAACTTGTCGGGTTTGCTTAACCACAGCCGCGATTTTATCTCTTCGGATCCGGGCTCTTGCCCTGCCAACCTTAATCGACTCTTTCCGGGTGATGCGAATGGCTTAGCGGCAGAGCGCTTTGTTGCGTCTTTGTGGGCTCGCTTACTCAAACACAATGCGACATTCGCCGTTGACCTACATACCCAAACTCGTGGCGCGGTCTACCCACTTTATGTGTTTGCGGACTACCGAATTGAACAATGCCTTGAAATGGCAAGGTTGATGACGCCAGATTGTGTTCTCAATGATCCGGGCGACCCAGGTATTCTCGAAACGGTTTGGAATCGAAGTGGAATTCCTAGCATTACGGTGGAAGTGGGGATGGGTAAGTTTACTCAGCCTGATATGATTCAACGAGCCGTGGACGGTGTTTTTAATATGCTGTCTTACTACGAGATGCTTGATGGTGAAGAACCGTTTGAGGCAAAGCAGCTGCCAAGTATGGACTGGATAGAAGGCAACAACGTCGTGTCTATCCGCGCCGATATCGGTGGCTTTGTGCTGCCTCAGATCGAGCTTTTGCAAAGTGTCGAACAAGATGATCTGCTCGCCATCCAATATGATGCGTTCGGTAATGAATGTCGTCGTTATCACGCACCATCTTCTGGTCGTGTACTCAGCTATAACGTGGATGCATTAAGGGAGCCGGGCGCGCTTGTTTGTCGCTTGCTGAGTTAAGCAAAAAAAGACCGAGCAAGGCTCGGTCAAAGGACAGTTGTCTTGAGTTAACACGTCTTTGACTCATCGAGAGAACTGCTTTTAGCGTAGCGAGGGTAAATTAAGAATCTATTGCGAGATGGTGACACTTCGACTTTTTTTGTTTCAAAACCATGACTTCAAAACTGTCGTTTCAAAGTGTTCTATTGTTTCGAAGCAATGAAAAAGCCGACTGCGGGTTGCGCGAGTCGGCTTTTATTCACTTCTCTTTCGAATTTTTATCTCTATCTACAGTCGATTAAAAAGCGTCGTCCACGATCTCTTTTAATCGGTCATAAGGCACATATCCTGGTAAAACATTTCCGTTCATCATCATGGTTGGAGTGCCCGTTAAGCCGAGTGCACTGAACGTTTGATGGTTAGTGGTTAGAACCTGGTTTTGTTCTCGAGTTGTTTTTAGTTCCGCCTCTGTTCCCGTCTTTTTGGCAACGGCTTCTAGTGAGCTTTTCGAGTGAATACCACTTTTGGCCATCAGCAATCTATCAACTTCAGGGAATGCTTCTGGGTTATCTTCCCATACTTTCATCGCGTATAGCGCCGCGTTGGTGTCTAGCCCTGCAACTTGTTGTTGCTTAAACGATAAGTAAACGTTGATCACTTTAATGTCGCTGTTTTCAGAGGCTAATTGAACCAAGCCTTTTTCCAAGCGCTTACAGTAAGGGCAGTTATAGTCGGTAAAGTTAATGATGACCGATTTGCCATCCGGATTGCCCGTGATTGGGTGAGCGTCATTGTTGTACAACCAATCATGGCTTCCTGCTTGAGCCTTCTTCGACTGTTCTTGCCCTGCTACGTACTGCTCTAGGCTGGTATGCAAGCCAGAGATCGTAGAAGGGTTCTCTTTCAGAAATTGGTTAATCTCTTCAAGTTGCTGGGTTTGTTCTGTGCTTAACTCAGCGAAGGCAGTGGTGCTCATTAGTGAGCCTAAAATCAGTGTACTAATCAGATGCTTTTTCATGCTATTTATTCTCTAATTCTTGATAATCGTGAGCGCTCATTGGGTCGCGCTCACGGAAATTCTGTTCGTTAAACGGGCTAAATCGAGTTATTCACCTTGCTTTGCTCTGTTTTTCTTTGTAAGCGAGTTAGGCAAAGTAGGTTCTCAACCAAAGCCCTATCGGGGAAGTAATGCCTGTTGCGATACTGCTAATCTTTCCATCTTTGATGATGACGATGCTTGGAGTGACATTGACTCCCCAACTTCTGCTGATCGATCCAGAGAGATCATTGATCACAGGGAAGTCATACTCTTTCGCCTCTAAGTAACGCTGAACACGTTCGTCTGGGCCAGATGACAGAGCGACCGAAATCACCTGATGGGAATCACTGAAGCTATTGACGGTTGGGCTTACAAATTTGCAGGCGCCACACCAAGTCGCCCAAAAATAGACAATGACTGGCTTACCATTTTTGCTTAGCTCGATAACATCAATATCTTCGCCTTGGAGCGATTGACCCACAATTGGAATCGCGTCGCCCTGAGGCATGCTCCTGCTGTGATAAAAGTCCATCGCAAATGAAACCACGCCAACGATCAATATCATTGAAACCAGTTCCTTTCCCCACTTCTTAAGACGACTTGGCTTTTTGGTATCACCCTTTACAGCGCTGTCTTCAGTCGTGCTAGATTTATCTTTATTGTTGGGAGTCTTCATCTATTATCTCGCAGCGTCGATGGCTTGAACGACAGTGTCACTGTCGAGAATGACAGGCAGTGGAATACCGCTTCTATAGCTTGGGCCGTAGACGATATTAAATGGCACACCAAATCGACCATTACTTTGTAGGTATTGAGTGACGCTTTCACTTGGTGTTGTCCAATCGCCTTTCATCAAAACAATGTCTTCTTGCTGCAGGTGGCTGTAGACAGGGTCTTGGAGAATGACGCCGATCTTGTTGGCCTTACAGGTAATACACCACTCAGCGGTCACATCGACAAATACCGTTTTGCCTTCATCAACGAGCTGAGGGATTTGCTTCGCATCCAGCTTTTGCCAAGCGAGATCGTCAACAATCGGAGTCGCCCAGTTATCAGCGGTGACACTACCGACGATCAATGCAGCACCAAACACCAAGGTTGTGGTTGCGACGATAGGAATAAGCACCTTGCGACCCAACTTACGGCCAATCCAAATCAATACTGAAATCACGATAAATAGCGACAGCAGGATAGTTGGGAATTTACCAATGAATGGGCTAAGGAGGCTTGTTAGCCATAGGCTGGTAATGAACATCATTAAGCCAAATACCAGCTTAACTTTGAACATCCACGCCCCAGGCTTTGGAAGCAATTTGGTTAGGCTTGGGAATAGCGCAAAGATCAACCAAGGCGCACTCATACCGATACCAAGCGTGATGAAGATAGCCCATAACTCTTGGTAGCTTGCTCCAAGTGCATACGCGACAGCGGTTCCTAGGAATGGCGCGCTACACGGCGTTGCTAACAGCGTTGCAAACATGCCTTGAACAAAGTGGCCTGAATGTGAGTCATCGCCTTTGGTTGCCATCCAGGTGTTTAAACCTGATGGTAGTCTGAATTCGAATAACCCAAGCAGGTTAATCGAAAACAGCAAAGTGATGATCAGCATGAACCCGATGAACCAAACATTTTGGAACTGGATTCCCCAGCCAATTGCATTACCACCCATTTTTAGAGCGGTCATACCTAGGGCTAACAGCGCAAATGACGTAATGACACCAGAAGCAGACGCTAAGAATGAGAGTCGGATATGACGATTAGATGCCCCTTGGTTTTGAATGATGCTGTTTAACTTCATTCCTAATACTGGCAACACACATGGCATGATGTTGAGGATCAAACCACCAATTAAAGCGAAGCCTATCATCGCCAAAAAGCCGTTGTTGCTTGTTTGGTAAGCGATCGGTTCTGAGCCAACTTTGGCCGTCATCTCTTCGGCGAAATTAGTGTCTGAAACGGTGACACTCACGTTATGGTCCGTTAAGTCGACTTCACCTATCCAGTTGCTCACATCAAATACGGCCGTCATTGTATTGTCTGTGATGTGGACGCTTGGTTGAGAGAAGAAGTCATCAATCACTTCTTGCCCGTCAATCAACACCATCGGCTTATCCCAGCCATTTTTACTTGTCAGCTGAGTAACCAGTTGCTGCTTGCTCTTGTCCCAAAATAGACCATTGACTGAAGTGCGATTAGCTTCTCGTGGAGATTGGCTCATGCCTTGGTTGAACAAGAACATCGCTTCTTCATCGAGCGCTAAAATTTGTGGGTCAATCGGCAGTTCGATATCGTAATCGGTTAACACACAGATATTGGTACACGACGGAAAGGTAAACGATGCCCTGAATATCGCAGGCTTCGTGTTGTCTTTCAGGGATAAAGTGACAGGAAAGCTGACATGTTTTTTGTAGCCTAACGTCATGACGTCAAGCTGCTCGTAGTATTTAGGTATCGGCCAGTGCCACTCTACTGACTCAATGTTTGTTGAACCAGACCAGTCCCAGCTTGGCGGAATGCCACCTTCGCCTGGGCTGCGCCAATAGGTTTTCCAGTCGCCGTCGAGCACGACATCGAGCACGGTTTGGATCTTAGAGCCGTCATCCGACTGTTCACCCGTCGACATCATTCGCATTTTAACAGGCGGATGCTCAGGCACACTAAGCCAGCCCGTTGTCTGTGCCAAGGCGGTAAATGACGTCATAACCAAAAGGGCAGTGACTAAGGTTTTCGCGCATGTACGCATAGAGAATGCCAATGAATCGACAAACTTAGTTAGTAGTGTGTTGTACACAAATGTATCTCCAAAAAATAAATAAAAGGGTGTAGTAGCCCGGTTATTTACTCTCTAAATATACAGTGCTTTAGATGCAATCGGTGTTTTGTCGGTCGAGTAGAGCGATGATTGTCTCTAGATAATCTCGAGATGTGAGGAGGTAAGTTAAACGCAACAGCAATAATAAGTACGAATGGGATCAGCCAGCCGGTTTTTGGGGCGGCAAAGGTCAGCATTTTCGAACTTAGGCTGCATGAATTTGAATTGGGGGACGTTAACATTTTTGAGGCTTCTAAGCCGAAAACGCTGGCGTATAGAGCAGCCATTTTTTCTGAAGAAGCGATGTTGGTTTGGGGATTACTGGTTTCTGTATGAGTTTGTGTGCCAACTAGGACTGATTGGCCATTAGCGGATGCAGATAACGATACTTTCTTGACGGCCAGAGTGCTCGCCAGACAAGTTACGATAACCAGTCCGGTAAGGAAGAGCGCCCAAAGCGAATGCTTTTGTCGGCGGTTCTGTGTGGATAAGAAAAGTAGCGATGTGTTCAGCAAATTAGTCAGTAATCAAATTTGTTATTAGTTAAAGCCAGCTCATTGAATTGTGGCTAGCTTAGATAAGTTCTCTTCGCGCCACAAGTCATAAAATGGTTAAAGTGAAACTATGTATAAACGCGGAAAACGGCAGGTACACGATAAACGACGCATAAACACCAATTCACGCGAATACGACATTGAGCTGTAGCTAAAGTTCACAACAACTGAAAGTTATCGCTAATTATTCTGTATTGAGTGGTTTATTAACTATCAGGACGGGACAGGCGATACAAAAAAGCCCAACAGATCGTCAGTGAACGTGTTGGGCTTTAATCATTGGTGCTATTGGAAAGGCTTAGTGAGTGCGGCGAGGGCCGTTACGTACCAAGTCTTTACCGTTATCAAACACCTCTTTGGTGATCCAGCGAGCAAGCAGAACTTTATGGCTGCTATTGAATACAGCAACGAAGTGACGACCATCTGAATTATTGGTTGCCATGCCTACACCTTCAACGCCTTCAAGGCCTAAACCGCCAGCTTCCACTGAAATTAGGAATTGCTCTAGTTCTTCTAGAGACTCAATAATATCAAGTTCGTTGTTCATTTTTATGCTCTCTTGCTGTGAGCCAACATCGTATTTAGGGCGCTTTAGTGCTGTGCTCGAATGAAGATATTGGCTGTTGTTCTTTGTTGGATGCGTACTCTACAGGTCATAAGAGGGGATTGGAACTCTCAAATATTAGAAGCAGGCTGATAATTTGCGAATTTTTAACATAACATACGTTTAAATGCTTGTTATCCATATTCTTTTTACTACTATTTATAGGGTCAATTTAGACAGTGATAGGAATTAATATGATGAAGGTTTGGCGTTGTCTATTGTTAATGTTGGCGTTTGTCGCATTTGGAAGTTATGCGCAGAGCGTTGAGAAAATCGCAGAAGTACAAGATCAGTTAATGCTCGATCTAGCAACATTAGAAACGGCGCATGATGCTGAGAAGCCCTTTCTTGAAGATATCTTAAGGCGTAAGAATCAGGGCCTACGCGAAGAGATTTTTTCACAGCTATCGTCAGATAAAAAAGAGGGGCTGGATGTCACTCTTGCTCAGCAGGTCGAACTGCTACAAAAATTGCTGTCGTTGAATGAAACTAAAATCGTTTCAATGAGTAAAGAAAACCGTTCAGCTGAAGGTGACGCTAAAAAACGCCTTGAATTGCGTATTCAAAAACGAATCGGAATGATGGATGTCTATTATCAGCAGCTTGCTAAGACCTTAAATTGGTCGAAAGAGCGTGGTGTTGATGTTGCTGTTCCTGAAGGTGAGCTCAAAACGGCACTTGTTTCTCGTTCTCAATATCTTACTAATGCAATTCTATACACGGATACACAACGTCAAGATTTAGAACGCCGGTTATCTTATGTAAGTGAAGAAGAGAAAGCGACGATTAAAACTGAGCTTGAACGCTTCAGTGAGCGAACTAGCGTTATGGTCGCGAGCTTAGAAGAAACCATCACGCTAATGGAACCGTTTGGCGTGGATGTGACTTCGTACAAACGTGTTTTGCTAGCGACGACAGGTGACATTAACGCCGATGTGTTGGATGTTGATGTTGCACTGGAGCTGTTGGATGGTTGGCTTCGTTCGTTCAGTTCATGGGCTTTTGAAAATACCCCTTCTTTTATCGTTAAACTTGCTCTGTTTCTCGGTATTTTGTATGTAACTCGCCTTATTGCTAACGTGGCTCGCAAAACCGTTCGTAAGAGTGTTTCGCACTCTAAAATGGACTTCAGTGTATTGATGCAGGACTTCTTTGTATCCATCGCATCTAAAGCGGTCGTGTTTATTGGTTTGCTTATCGCACTGTCTCAAATAGGGATAGAGCTAGCACCTCTTCTTACTGGTTTCGGTGTAGCCGGTGTCATCATTGGTTTCGCATTGCAAGACACACTATCTAACTTTGCATCGGGTTTGATGATCTTGATCTACCGTCCTTATGACGTCGGTGACATGGTTAAAGTGGCAGGCGTGCAAGGCACGGTAAAAGACATGAGCTTAGTATCGACGACTGTTCAAACCATTGATAACCAACGCTTGGTGATCCCAAACAACAAGATTTGGGGTGACGTGATCAACAACATCACGGCAGAACGTGTAAGACGTGTTGATATGGTTTTCGGTATTGGTTATTCAGATGATATCGATAAAGCGAAAGCGGTATTGAACGACATCATTCTTGCACACCCTCTAGTGTT
Organism: Vibrio sp. AIC-3; assembly: GCF_013114515.1. Taxonomy (NCBI): domain Bacteria; kingdom Pseudomonadati; phylum Pseudomonadota; class Gammaproteobacteria; order Vibrionales; family Vibrionaceae; genus Vibrio; species Vibrio sp. AIC-3. Next base: position 129,035 of record NZ_VTXG01000011.1, read on the forward strand.
GAAAAAACCAGAGCATATGATCAAGCTTCATACCTTGAATACGTCTTCTGTTGATTTCGTAGTACGACCTTGGGTTAAGACTGATGACTATTGGGATGTGTACTGGGATGTAACGGAAACCGTGAAGAAACGCTTCGATGAAGAAGGCATCACGATTCCATTCCCTCAACGAGATGTACATATTTACAATCACGAAGAGAACTAAACGAAAGATCTAGTATGAAAAGCTATTACGAAAAAGTTAAGCATGGCTTAGAGCCATCATTCTTAATGTGATATCAAATGGACGCTGTACAAGCGTCCATTTTTATTGGCTGCCGCTTATGTTGAGCTTCATTCTTTTATGTCACTCAACCACCTTAGAATTACGTTATGATGGGGTAGGCTTAGTTTGGACAGTTGAAAGCGAATGGATGATTCACAGCAAAAAACGAATAGTAGAAATACAACGGTAAGAAAAGCAACACGAATTGAAAGCGTCATGAACTCTGCAATGTGGCACCTAACCCAGAGAGATATGACGGAAAGCGAGTTGGTTGCGAAGCTCAAAGTGAAAACCGACAATCAAGAATGGATCGATGAAACTCTAGGGACACTGAAAGGCTTCGGGTATCTCAAGTCTGACCAAGTGTTTGCAGAACAATTCGTGGAACAAGCTTTTTCTGGTGAATTCGGTTCTCGATATATTGTCGAAAAATTGAAGAAGAAAGGCCTGACCGATTCAGTGATTTCTGATGCAATCCATAAAGTGTCCTTCGAAAAGTCTATTGATGAACAAACCATCTTGATAGACCGAATCAACCACTACTACTCAAGCTTTACCATGAGCCGTGAAAAGCTGGTTGCGACACTGCAAAAGCGTGGTTTTAGCTATCAACAAGTTAAGGTAGCGATTGACCAGCACCCACAAGCGCATCAACTGAAAAGTAACATTCAAATTAAGGCCGAGAAAGCCGATTTGGAAAAAGAGGTGCTCAAGTATGCTCGTAAAGGCAAGGGCCTGACCGCCATTCAGCAAGAACTTAGACAACGACAAATCGACACAAGTGAGCTGTCATCGCTCATCGACCGATTGATTAATGAAGAGCAGCTAGATTTCTATTCTTCTTGTTTAGAACAGTTGCAGAAGAAGTCTTATGACCTAAACGATCATAAAGAACGCTCCAAGGCTTACGCGATGCTAAGTCGAAAGGGGTTCTCTTCAGACGAGATCAAATTTGCATTGAGTGAAGATAACGAATAACTAAGCCGGAAAAATTTCCTATTGTAGTATGTTGGTTTGTCCTAAGTAACTATTGGACAATTCTGTGTTATATGTATTGCTAAATTAGCATTTAGCGGATTACTTGAGGTACAGCAAATCCTTTAATGTAGTAGCCAAATGCACTTAGCCACTACACTTTTAAAACCAAAACCAAAACCAAAACCAAAACCAAAACCAGAGGAGCAATACAACATCTGGCCACTGATGCCACTGGCCTCAAGGTTTATGGCGAAGGTGAATGGAAGATCAAGAAGCATTGTACTGATGGGAAGCGAAGAATATGGCGCAAGCTGCATATCTCAGTAGATACCAGCACCCACGAAATAGTCGCAGCAGAGCTGAGCTTATCTAACGTAACCGATGCCGAAATGCTCCCCAATTTACTCAAGCAGACACGCCGTAAAATCATTGAGATATCAGGTGATGGCGCTCATGACACAAGGAATTGCCATGATGCCATACGGCTCAAACGAGCGATTTCGCTTATCCCGCCACGAGAAGGAGCTGCCTTCTGGGAGCGAGGACACCCTCGTAATCTAGCAGTAGGTTATCAGAAGCTCCACGGCTCCAACAAGAAATGGAAAACTCGGTATGGTTATCATAAGCGCTCGCTATCAGAGACAGCAATGTATCGGGTAAAGCAGTTGTTAGGTGGGAAATTAAGCCTAAGAAATTACAATGCTCAGGTTGGCGAGACCTACGCTATGATCAAAGCGCTGAACAAACTTACAGGGCTTGGTATGCCTGAAACTCAGTATGTTGTATAAGAACCGATCAGCATTGGGCTACCATGTCTTCTCACCGAATTAAGTAACAAAACCCTCTCTTTTTAACTATTATCAACCTGCTCATGAACTACACTCTATTTGCAATGTGTTAACAAATATAGGGAGATAATAAGCATGACCAAACATATAAAAACTTGTGTAGTCGGTATACTACTCATCGTTAGTTCATCGGTTTACGCTAAAGGGTCATTTGAGGAGTTCGGTTATATTGGTCTAGGTTACTCATATGTAGACGCTGATATTGGAGGTATAACATCTGTCGATAATAGTCTGCTAGGTCTAGTCGGTGGTTATCGATTTCATGAAAATTTTGCTGTTGAAGCCCGAGGTTATGGCAACATATCTAATGACAGTAGTTTGGGGGTTGATATCCAAATAGATCATAGCTTTAGCTTATTTGGAAAAGCGGTATTGCCAGTCTGGAAGTACCTAGATATATACGGCCTTTTAGGTTTTGGACAAATAAAAGCGTCAGTTATTGGGCAAGGGTATAATGCAAGTGATTCTGACTCGGACTTCCAATACGGTATAGGGGCGGCATTTAACAAAGGTAACCCCTTAGAGCTTCAGTTGGAATGGGTTAAATGGTATGACAATGATGGTTTGGACGTAAATGGCGTTAACTTGAATTTAGTATGGCATTTATAGAATGTTCACCGCTAGACCCTATAATCAACTTCTATGTACTCGAAGATTGTTTGGCGCACTGCTCTCTCGTCATAATTGGCTCATATTGGATTGCTTCAACTTTCATTGAGTGGAAGAAGCCGGACTGATTGAGTTCGGCTTTTTACTCAACGTCCCGCTTATTACTCTTGTCTAATTATTTTCAATCGTTTTTTCTCATACGTAGATATTTAAATGTGAAATAGCCACCAAGTACAATAGATATAACAAGTAGAGTCGATAACAAAATTGTTACGTGTGAATTCATATAGTTATCTCCGGCAATATTCATTAGATACCATAGAACATGCTATGCATTTTGATAGTTCGCAGTGAAGAGAATGTGAACAAAGTGCGGATGTTTAGGTCGAATTTACCCCCGTGATACATCACGGGGGATTAACAGCGAACAGCATAAGAAGAATGGATAACTTTTAGTAGGGGAAAAGCTCATGGACAGGTTGTGAATGAACAAAAGGTCTAGATTACAATGGGGCAAAAATGAGTTATGTCACTACTCATTTTTGCCTTTTTCATTAGCATTAAAACTCAATCTATCGACCGTATTGCTCAATAATAAAGTGCTCAAAATCATCACACATTTGGTCATTCGACTTTGCATTATTCGCTAATTCAGTTGCTCCATCAACGATCGATACCTTCGCATTCAAATCCGCGACTGGTGCACGTTCTCTTGTCAACAGCTGTTTGATTTTTTGCTCCTCAATCGCCCAAGCCTCCTCTGGCGATAAGTTACACTCGTCAGCGAGATATTTGGCATTAAAACCTTCCCCAGTCAGGCTTTCGATTGTACCGTTATGGTTCACGCTATTGCCTTTATGCCAATAGTGTTTCGCCAACAAAGGCCCGATCTCTGGGTTATCTGTTAAGTAACCAAACTTGTCGGTGAAATAAGCTCGTGTTTGATACACCGCCATATGAGCCAATAGATAACCTTGGTATGAGCAAGATGCTTCATCAGACAATAAGTGAGGGATCGCCATCAGTGGACGAGGGCTGCAAGACAATCCAAGAATTGCCTTTTCACTGCTACGAGCAAGTGCCGTGATTTTTTCAGGCGTGAGGTCTTCATCAGCTAATTCGTACAGGGCTCGCTCGAAATATGGAACCACAAGAATGCTGCGTTCTTGGTAAGCTCGGAAGGGCTGTTTATTGTCGATGATGGCTTTAATTAGATCATCTGGCACAGGTTGCCCGTCCGCATTTAGAGCGTACTGTTTTAGCCAGTCAGCGTCATTTAACAAGCTGTCGCAGAACATGGATTGTGTTTCAGCATAAGCCATCGAAGTCGGCGCAAACTCTTGAGAGAAACAAGGGGCGTTCATTTTTACATTAGCAAAATGCGCCGCGTGACCACCTTCGTGAAATAGTGTGTTAATCCCATCATAGCCACTGCCTATTTGATCGGGCTTAGCGTTGCTAGTGAAATTAACTTGGGCCGCAACCCAAGCATCTTGGTCATAGAAAGAAGGGATAGGGCCATGGCAGAAGCCATTAGGGTATTTTCCTTTGCGATCAAGTAAATCGAGTTTCAATGTCGCTTGAGAGTATTCAATGTTGAGGCGACCAAAAGACTCTATCCAGCGTCTTAATGATTTTGAGAACGGAACATACGGGTCAAGATCATTCATAACGTCACCTGCAAAAGAGTAGGTAAAGTTATGGGCTTGAAGTGCATTCTCGCCTTTCTGCTCTGCCAAATTGGCTAGGCTTTGCTGATGGCTATCACGCGTGCGTGCTTCGAAGTCATCCAGAATCGTAAACAGTTGTTCTGTCGTCATCTGTTCGGTTTTTACCACCGAGTAATCAAAGAAGGTTTTAAACCCCAGTGATTGAGCAAATTGGTTACGTTTTTTGATCAGCTCAATAAAGCCGTTCGCCAGCAGCCATTGCTCTAAATCTAATAATGCTTGATGTGCAGAAAGCCTAACTTGTTCATTACCATTACTTCTAACGGCTGAACCTAAAACGGGCAGCGATCCTTCTGTTTCATCACCTGTTTCATTTACGTAAGTCATTACATGATTCTGTTTTTTCTCAAACAGTTCAGCCTCAAACTTTATGAGATCGGATTTAAGCTTCTGTGACTGCTCAGACTCAATAGCGTGAGATCTAAAGGTCGCCAACCAACCATTCAAGCCTGTCAGCGTACTCTCTTTTTCGAGAGGATCTTGAATTTCATCAATAGCAGCGAGTTGCGTTTCGATAGCAGTAATCTGTTCGGCAGAGCTTAGAAATTCCGTCCACTGAGTCTGTGCGAGTGTCGAACCATCGTGGTCGTCACTGATACCCATATATGTATCCCAAAAGAAGTCTTCTTTCGCTTTATGAGTCGCAAGATACTTTTGATTCAATTGGTTGAGATAGTTCGTTGCAGTCATGACATTCCTTGAAATTTAACCAGTAATTTCAACATTATGACACATTCATTGAATGTATTTTGTGACGATAGATATAACTGAATGCAGTCACAGCCTATCGGTTTACTTTACAGCGTATTAGGGCGTGTTGATCTTTCGTGAGTGTTTTTTGAACAGCATGGTAAAGAGTTATAATTTGCTTCGCCAAAAGTAAAACCATAACCAATACCATGCCAAGAACAA